>DATLQY010001163.1:0-4260 GCA_035534975.1 Pirellulales bacterium | reverse complement strand
CGCCGAGGATCTCACGCAGCAAGCCTTTCTCGCCGCACAGCGGAAGCTCGGTCAGTTGCGCGACCCGCGGCGCGCCCGCGGCTGGTTGTTTGCCATCCTGCGCAACTGTTACCTGAAGACCAGGCGCAAACGCGTGCCACTTTCCGCCACCAAAGTCGATCTGGACATGGACGGCATTCCCGAAAAACTGCCCGACGAGCTCGCCATCGACCCCGAACGGCTCCAGGAGGCGCTCGACGAACTGCCCGATGAATTCAAAATGGTGATCCTGATGTTCTACTTCGAAAGCTGCTCGTACCGCGAGATCGCGGACAAGCTCTCCTTGCCCCCAGGAACGGTGATGAGTCGCTTGTCGCGCGCCAAGGGACATCTCCGCGCGCGTTTGTCGCATTCGATGTCCGACGAAGCGCCTTTCCAATCGCCCCCGGCGCCGATTCAACCCTTGAAACTCCGACGCGGTTGAGACGATGAAAGTTGAAACCATGAACGACGAGCAATTCGACCGTGCCGTGGGCCGCGCCATGGAGCAAGTGCCCATTCCACTGGGCCTCGCGGAACGCCTGCTGGCGACGGTGAATTCGGCGAACATCGTACCGTCGGCGGACGGGCCGCTTGCCGAGGGAAACAAGCTAGCCGAGGGAAGCGGGCTGGCTGGGGGAAACAGGCTGGCCGGGGAAAGGGGGCGCGTCGTGCGGAGGCGCTGGTTGGTTTCAGCTTCCATGGCCGCCGTTGCCGCCCTGGCGGCCTCCGTCGTCGTGTACCCGTTTCTCGCGGTGCCTTCGCCGATGGGCTACGACACCCTGATTAACTTCGTGGGCGACTTTCACGACAGGGAACCAGCCGCCGAGGGCAAGCCGCTCACCGAAGTTTCGCCACCGGCCGCGTATCCGTTCCCCTCGTCCGTCGTGACCAACGGCCTCACCCGCTGGCGACCGGTTCGCAAGCTGCTTGGCCGCACCGGCGTGGCGTACGACTTGACGGGTGCGCGGGGCAGGCGGGCCACGCTCTACGTCGTCGACTTGACTTCGGGGAGCCGGCCGATTGCTGACAATTGCGTACCAACGTCGCCCCACAACAATGGAACCTTCACCGTGGGGCGGACGATGGGAGCATGGACCGACGGCACGCTGCTTTATGTCCTGGTCGTCGAAGGGGACGAAGGCGTTTACCGCAGCTTCCTGCGCCGTCAAAACGGCCTTGCCTAGATTATCTATCTTCGCATGTGGCGTTCTTTGCCGGTATTTTCCGAAGAATCGTACTAATCGCCAAAGGCGTCAAATGCCGAAAAGGCTTTGCAGGCGTTGCTCACGACTTCAAAAAGTACTCCATCCCGTATCTCCCTTGATCCCACTCAAAAGCGAGATTCGATCCATGAAGAATGTTGCGTTTGTCCTGGCGGCCGGCGTGATCTTTTTCGCGGCCAGCGCCCATGCACAACAACCGCGAACCACGAAACGGGTGGCCGACCCAAAGCCGCCGGTCGAAGATGTCAGCTCGATGGCGCAAATGACGCCCGAAATGTGGTTTTACATGCAGGAGAGCCGACGCTACGACGACCCTAAACAGATGGTGCGAAGGAAGGCCGAGTTCAAGGCTGTCCAGCGCCAGCGGCGGATCGCCGCCATGCAATGGTACGGCTTTTCGAATTCTCGCCCGTCGGCGAATACCGGGTTGTTCGAGGGCAGTTACTCGCCCTGCTGGGGCGCCAACAATCGCAGCAACCCCAGTCTCTGGCCCGGCCCGCGCGGCGGTGTTTCGTACAGCGCCCAACTCCCAGGTCCAAGCTACGGGCTTTGGTAAACGAATCTCCCGCCCGTCGATTCGGTCTCTTTGACGGGGATCCCCGTATCTCATCCGAATCCCCCTATCCCCTCTAAGAATCCCATCCTCGTATCTCATCCGATCCTTTATGGCGCCTGCGACCGCGTGATAGCACCGCGTCACGGTCGTTTTGCCCGACTTGCACAACAACTGAGCAGGATTTGCCAGCGATGCACGCACACGAAAGCGGGCTATCAAGGCGGCCGGACATTCGTTAAGCTCAATTCCACCGGCAAGTTGCACATCGCGGCTCGCCTTCTCGCCAAACGTGCCGCGCGATTGGCACGGCGGTTGCAATACAGGGATCGCATCAAGACCAATGGAGAAATGGATCATGCAAAGCTTGGCGACCCTGCACACGGAATTCGAGGATCGAGATCTGGAACGGCGCGTGGTGAACTATCTGGCCGGGCGCCACGTGCCGGGCCTTCGCCACCTCAGTGTTCGGGCTGAGGCGGGAATCGTGACCCTCCGCGGCAGGGTCCAGACCTTTTACGAAAAGCAACTCTGCCAGGCCTGTTGCCGTCGGGTAGCCGGCGTGGTGCAATTCGTCGATGCCGTCGACGTCGCGTACGCGCAGCCGGTCACGCTGGCATAGGTTAGGCTTTCCAGGCTGACGAATAGTAGGGTTAGCCCTTCCGGCAGACGACTCAGCATTTCCAGGCTGACACAAGTCGGTAGGGTATTGCAACTTCGCAAGATGCATGTCAGGCTAGAAAGCCCGTCCTACGTGATCTGCGATGTCTCGTGATTATCAACGACACCTGCCGCACCAGGTGCCGGAAGGGTTCCCGATCTTCCTGACTTGGAACCTCGACGGTGCGATGCCGGCGGAAGCCATCGAGCGGCTCCAAGCCGAGCGCAAGCGATTGGAACGGCAGCCGGTGAGAGCGGGCGAAACGGCCAGAGAGCGTAGAATCCGGGAAGGCAAGCTGCTTTTCGCTTGCGCCGATCGCATTCTTGATGGCGCCCGTTCTGGACCGCTCGACCTTGCTAGCCCCGAGGCGGCAAAGATCGTCGAGAACTCACTGCTGTTCGGCCCGAGGGAGCGATATCAACTCTTCGCCTGGTGCGTGATGGCGAACCATGTGCATACCCTGTTGACGCCTCGCTGGGAACTGAAGAAGGTCACGCAGGGGATCAAAGGTTACACGGCTCACGTGATCAACGGGATAATCGGCCGGCGGGGCCAGCGTTTCTGGCAAGATGAATCGTATGATCACTGGGCGCGCGACGAGGATTGGCCTTGGTCCAGCGCGCGGTTGCGAAGTTCGTGGCCGGCCGGTGAGCCATTCGTCCCAGTAGGTTAGCCTTTCCAGGCTGACGGGAGTCGGTACATTTACGAAACGTGACGAGATGCCCGTCAGGCTGGAAAGCCTGACCTACGCCGTTCTCTTTGACGCCGTCGGCACGCTAATTGAGCCGCACCCGGCTGTGGCTGCCGCCTACGCCGCGGCGGGTTGCCGCTTCGGGTCGTCGTTGGCCCAGCCTGAGATCGAAGCTCGCTTTCGCGCGGCCTTCACACGGCGCGAAGGCATCGACGCCGCCGACGGCATGGGTGCTACAAGCGAGGCGGGCGAGCAAGCCCGCTGGAGGGCCATCGTCGGCGAAATCTTCGACGACGTGGCCGACGCCGAACCCCTTTTCGACGCGCTCTGGGAACACTTCGCCGCGGCGAAACATTGGCGGCTGATGGACGGCGCGGCGGAGGCCTGGCGGCGGCTCGACTCGCGGCAAGTCAATGGCCGGCGGCTGGTTGTGGGCATCGCCTCGAATTTCGACTCGCGGCTCGAATCGGTCTGCTCCGGGCTGCCGCCATTGGCCGGCTGCCCGCTTTTCATTTCGTCGCGACTTGGCCACCGCAAACCGGCCCCCGCCTTCTTTCGCGCCGTCGAAGCGCGGCTGGGACGGAAGCCCGAGGAGTTGCTCCTGGTCGGCGACGACTTGGTTAACGATTACCAGGGCGCGTTGGCCGCCGGCTGGCAGGCCGTGCTGGTCGACCGCCACGATCGGTTCGAAGGAACGCGGCGAGTGAGGAGCTTGATGGAGCTGGTGAGTGGTGAAGATCTGATTGAGCGAAAACCGCGAATTGAGGGCAGGTGACAACCACGAAACACACGAAAAAAACAAGCCAAAGATTGCGCGGACGATAAAGAATCAGCTAATCACCACTTCGCCTCAATTCGTCGGCGCGGACGACGGCCCTCTCGTGTCCTGCCTATTTTCGTGTGTTTCGTGGTTCCTTCTCGTCAATGGAATCCGGGTTTAGGGACAAGAGGCGGTCGATCGTGTGAGCGGCGGACGTAACGGCATCGCGATCACGAGCTTCCGTCCAAACGCTGGCCAGGTCCTCTTCCGCCGTGGGCGTCCAAACGACGTTGAACTTCATTTGGGCGGATAGCTCTCGAGGATCTCGGACAACGGCCGACCGGCACGTTG
>DATLQY010001162.1:0-2633 GCA_035534975.1 Pirellulales bacterium | reverse complement strand
GACTCGCAAGTGTACCAGAATTCGCCGTTCGATATGGGTACCGCTAGCACGGTGCGTTGGCCGACGGAGCCGGCAAATCAGCTAATCAGCGCTACGCCACCCCTGGGAACGCCGCCCCCGCTCCTTGTTGACGTCGAACTTCGTGCCCAGCTCTTCGCCCCCAGGTGCCACAGCCAGGGCTCGAAGGAACGATGGTGAAGGCGGTGCTGTTCGACCATGCCCTACTCGCGGCCGGCACGGCCGGCATGACGCACGCTCACTCCTCTCTTGCGAACTTGGCCATGGCGTAGGCCAGTTCGTTGTAGATTCTCGGGCGCTTGGGCAATTCGTCCTTGAGAAACTGCCGGAGGCTGAGGCCGGGATTGGCGATCGCTTGCAGGGCGTCGAGGAGTTCTTGGTCGTCGAGTTTGGAGAGGGCGAGGATTTTCCTGTCCCTGAAGTAGCCGGCTGTGGGTCTTGAGGCGGTCATATTCTGGGGCTTTTCGGCCTCCGTGGTTTCGATGATCGTGGTCAACGTCACCCCATTGTAGACTTTTGCTCGGGCGATTTCTCGAAGGCCCCGTGAGATTCTCTATGCATTGCAGCCGAAGCCGGTCGGCGCGCAACTAACTTACGTTGCCCAGCACGGCCACGAGATCATCTACCCGGTTCTGCCCGACGAGGAATTCGAGGCGGCGGTCAGCATTTCCCCGGCCCCCTTCGACCGATAACAGCCCGAAGGTTCGTCGGGGCGAGCCGTGGCGGACGACAGCCCGATCGATGCAATTTCGCCGTTTGTTGCCGGCCCGCGTGGTGGCCGATAGACTTACGTCTGGCGGGATTACAGTCAAGCAAAAAGGCTGCCGAATCGATCCAGTATTTTTTGCGGTAGGACGATGCCCTTGAAAGTCACATGCACGTGCGGCAAGAAGCTTGTCGCTGGCGATCACCTCGCCGGCAAGCGCACGAAATGCCCGCATTGTGGCGCCGTGCTCACGATCCCCACCAAAGCGACGAAAGAAAAGACGGAGAGGGCCGAAGAGATTGCGGCGGCGATAGTGTCGGCCGCGCCGTCGAACCCAAAACCCGCCGCGCCAATTGTGGCCGTGCCGCCAACTCCGCAGATGGAATACTCGCTATCGAGCGCCGTTTGGGTCCCACCAATGGCCGCTCCTGCCCCCGCGCCGCCCAAAGAGGAGTACGGCTTGCAGGCCGCGGCCCCACGGGCCGTCGTAACGCCGTTCACCGCGGGCCCCCCCGAAACCGCGGCGAACATCTGCCCCGAGTGCGGCAAGACGCTGGCCGAAAACGCGGTGCTTTGCGTCGGCTGCGGCTTCGACCTGCGCAGCGGCAGAAAGCTGGGGACGCGCTCGTTAGAGGAAGACGGGCATGATCGCGGCCCGCGGCGACCAAGACCCGATCGACGGTGATGCCAGCTGCATGCCGTAGCGGTCGTTGCCCGGCCCCTCGGTGAACCGGTTGTCGATCCGGCTGATGACACCGCCGGCGCCGGCGCAAATGGCCGGCTTGCCGACCAGCTCGACCCCACCATTGGGCCATCACTTGCCGGAATTGTCGAAGTGGGCGTGCGCGGCCGCGTGGGGATGGTCCGCGTCGACGCCCATGAAGGGATGGCCGCCGCAGAGGTCGTCGATGTCGACGGGGAAACGGTCGGACGGGCGATCCAGGAAAACGGGAGATGTCCGGCAGCGGTGTCGCTGGGTTGGAACCAGGCTTGGCCGTTACCGTCGTGGATGGCTCGCTGCAACCTTTGGTCGAGCAGGGCCAGAGCCCGCCATGTTCCCCAAGAGGAGGGCCAGCGGGCGGAGCACCATGCTCCAACGGTGCAACATGGATCGTTTTTTGGTCAACCACCCAATCGAACGGTCAATTACGACGATCCGGCCGCGCCAATGGTGGTGACGCTCGAAACCTCTTCGTCCTTTTCTCCTGCTCGACGCCGATGCCACGTGGCTCAGTCCGTCTTGAAATTCAAGCGTTTCTGTGCATCCTGTCGCAACTCCGCTCCCTCGGAAAGTTGGGCACAGACCTCAACAAAATGCGCTAATGGATCGTCATACTTGCGAAAAAAGACACGAATTTCTTTCTTGCTCGCCTCAAACCACTCTGCGTCACCTGCGGATATCAATTGCTCGCAGGCATCGATGACCCAGCCTCGGTGTGGAATCGAGGGCGACCCATCGTCAGCATTCGCGTCGAGCGACCGAAACGTAAAGCCATTACGGAGGCGCTGTACGATGTCACCAATAGATAAGTCAATGGCCATTTTCTGACGCTTTGTGAGCTTAGGGAATTTCGGGTTATCGCGCGCGATGTCGATGACGACATTGGTCCAGATGAGTTCCATCATGTATGGAAGCGGTGGTTTGGCATCGTAAAGCTTGACTGTTGAATACTTCGGAACAAGCTTCTGCATCGGCACCGGAATGCCGTCTTCGAGTCTTGCGTCAAGTGTCTTATCGCTCAGTGCGCCAGCAACGCGCTGAAAGAAGTAATCCCGGTCTATTCACCAGCAAATGCCGCGCAGCCGCTTGACTTTTTGATTTTGTCCGTAAAATCCAGCATCTGCAAGGGGTGCCACGGACGATGAACGGAGTCACCGTATGGGTGAAGCTCAGAAATGGATGTTCGAG
>DATLQY010001161.1:0-3831 GCA_035534975.1 Pirellulales bacterium | reverse complement strand
TCGTTCGCGTTGACGAGCAGGATGTTGGCGGCGGGGGCGATCGCATGTGCCCATTCCACGTCCAGGGCCGTCTCAAGCGACCAACTTGCATTGGTCGACGCGGACGACGGTTGGCCGTTTTGACCCACCTGTGCCAGGTTCGCCTTGGGCAAACCGAACGTCTGATTGAACGATTCGAGGTCGCCGGCGATGTTCGGGTCGGAGTAAGCGTCGACGATCGCGATCGTCTGGCCGCTTCCGTCGCCGGCGACATGGGCGCTTCCGAGGCTCACCTGGTCGAAGCCGTAGGCACTCCGGACTTCGTTGGGCGTGAGGCCCGTGGGGACCGCGCTCGTGACGTTCGCGATCGGAGATGCGGACGGCGCGATCGCGGTTTCATTCACCAGCCCGACGGTAAGCAATTGGCGAGATTCGAGCGGCTCGGCACGCCGCGAAATCGCAATCGTCGCCGGACGCCGACGACGACGAAAGGCGTGCCCCCTGAAAAATCGAAACATGGGTCACCTCCTCCGATATGGGCTCCCTTCAAGTTAACGCGCGGCTACAAGGGCGCCAAGCGTTCGGCAAGCGCCCAGCCGCCGGGGGGAGTTAATGGACAAAATCGCCGCAACCGGCTAATCTTCAGGCTCGTTGGCCAAATCGACTACCTCGATACAACCGCCAGCCGCTTTCCGGTGGAAATACGATGAACCGTCCCCGCACCACGGGCGAGCCGATCCAGGATCGGTTCGGATCATGGCAATTCTGAGCCTGCAAGACGTCACCGTGGCCTTCGGTGGCCCGGCGGTACTCGAACGGGCGGCGCTGCTTGTCGATGCGGGGGAACGGATCGCGCTGGTGGGCCGCAACGGCGCCGGCAAGAGCACATTATTGCGCGTAATCCACGGCGACGTCGAATGCGACCAGGGCGAGATCGTTCGTCAACAGGGATCATCGGTCGCCTTGCTGGCCCAGGAGGTCCCCCGCGACCTGGCCGGCACGGTCTTCGACGAGGTGGCGCGCGGCCTGGGCCAGTCGGCCGAGTTGCTTGCCGCGTTCCACCGTGCCGGAGCGGCATACGCGGCGGCGCCGACGGGCGCGATGAGGGCCGAGCTCGATCGGCTCGAACGGGCGCTGGACCTGTTGGGAGGTTGGCGGCAACACGAGCGCGTCGATCGCGTGCTCTCACGGATGGACCTGCCGCCGGCGGCCGAGTGCCTCGGGCTTTCGGCCGGCATGAAGCGACGCGTGCTGCTGGCCAAGGCGCTCGTCGCCGAGCCCGACATCCTGCTGCTCGACGAGCCGACGAACCACTTGGACATCGAGGCCATCGACTGGCTGGAAGAATTCCTGTTGCGCTACGATAAAAGCCTGATTTTCGTCACGCACGACCGAGTCTTCCTTCGCAAGCTGGCAACGCGGATCGTCGAGATCGACCGCGGAGCTCTGACGAGCTGGGCCTGCGACCACGCCACGTACCTGGAGCGCAAAGAAGCCGCGCTGGAAGCCGAAGCGCGACAGGAGGCGTTGTTCGAAAAGCGGCTGGCGCAAGAAGAAGCCTGGTTGCGCACCGGAATCAGGGCCCGGCGGACGCGGAACGAAGGCCGCGTCCGCGCGCTGGAAAAAATGCGCGAAGTCCGCCGCGGTCGGCGCGAGCAGCCGGGCGAGGTGAGGATGCAGGCCGTCGAGGCCGAGCGGTCGGGCCGTCTGGTGATCGAGGCCAAGAGAATCGCTTTCGCGTACCCGGGCTGCGCGGACGACGTCGTCCAAGGTTGTTCGGCGCTGGTGATGCGCGGCGACCGGGTGGGAATCATCGGTCCCAACGGGTCGGGAAAGACGACCCTCTTGCGACTCTTGCTCGGCGAGCTTCCGCCGCGCGAGGGGACGGTGCGGCACGGCACGAATTTGGAGGTCGCCTACTTCGATCAACTTCATGCCCAGCTCGACGAAGAGAAGTCGGTGGTCGACAACGTGACCGACGGCAGCGACCGGGTCGTGGTGGGGGGCGGCAGCCGGCACGTGATGGGTTACCTGCAAGACTTTCTCTTTTCGCCCGAGAGGGCCAGGCAGGCCGTCAAGCGGCTCTCCGGCGGCGAGCGAAACCGGTTGCTGCTGGCGCGGCTTTTCACTCGACGGTCGAACGTGCTGGTGCTCGACGAACCGACCAACGATCTCGATCTGGAAACACTGGACCTGCTCGAGGAGCTGCTGGTCGATTACCAAGGGACCCTGCTGGTGGTGAGCCACGACCGCGAGTTTCTCAACAATGTCGTGACGTGTACTCTGGTGCTCGAAGGCGAGGGGCGAGTCAAAGAATACGCCGGCGGCTACGACGACTGGCTGCGGCAGCGCGAGCCGCGGCGCGAACCGCCGTCGGCGCCGGCGACGTCGCCCGCCATTTCCGAGAACAGCCCCGCCACGGTCCGCCCGACCGCCGAACGACGCCGAAAACTGAGTTTCAACGAACAGCGCGAGCTCGAAGCGCTGCCCGAAACGATCGCCACACTGGAAATCGAGCAGCGGCAGTTGCACCAGACCTTGGCCGACCCGGCTTTTTATCGCAACGACGGAGGCATGATCGCCACGACCAAGGATCGGCTGTCGACGGTTGAAACCGAGCTGGCCCGGGCCTACGAGCGTTGGGAGGCGCTGGAAGCGTCGCGGTAAGGGAGCTGGAAGAATGCCATGAACGCCGGTAGTGGCCGTGAATTCTCCAATCGCGTTTCTTGACAAAACCGTTTTTCGGCGTACCTTTCAGATGATGATGATTACGGCCGCGGGCCGTCACGTCCAACACCAGCGATCGAAAATGGCAAACCGGCCGTGAGGTCGGGACGCAAAGCTATGGGGCTCAGTTCTTGAGCTCGCCAGGCTGCCGAAATTGCAACCCGATTCGAGATGGTTGCGATGTAGGACTTCAAACACGTTCACGTTTTTGGAGGCTGTTCCAATGCGCACCATCGTTCAAGCCGTTTCGCGTTTCCTCGTTTCCGAAGACGGCCCCACGGCCGTCGAGTACGCCGTGATGTTGGCGTTGATCGTGATCGTCTGCTTGACGGCGATCACGTCGGTTGGCACCAACGCCAGCGCCGTTTTCAACAGCGCGGCGAATGCGCTTTCGTCGGCAAGCTAAGGGTCTTCTTGCTGCTTGGCGAAGCGGTAATAGACTTCGAGCGTCAACGTGGCCAGGGCGGTCGAGTAGATTCGACCGCCATACTCGCTCCATTGGTCGAGAGGCGCCCAACTACCGCGATCGCATCCGTCACCGTGGATCTGCAATGACTGCACCTCCTCGCGAATGATCTTGTTCCAACGGTCCCACGGCTCGCCGCCCGCCTGGTACATTGCCAACGTGCAGTTGTACCAGAGGTAGTAGTCGTGCGGTTGCTTGGGCACGCCGGGGCCCCAATGGCTCTCGGCGATCTCGGCCAGGTAGGGCGCCGCCAGCGCATTCAAGGGCGAGTCGGCCTGGTGCGTGACAAACTGGTTGAGCAGCATGCCGACACCGGTCAGGGCGTCGGTGGTGAAGGCCGGAGTCTGGTAGTGCGTCCGCCCCGTCAGTGGATCTTCCTGGTTCTTGAAGAAACTCACCATCCGCGAAAAGGTCCGGCCGTTGACCGGGATTTCAGCTTCGCGGCAGCTCTTCAGGGCCAGCATCGCCCAGCCCGACACCGAGCAGTCGCTGGGGGCACTTAGTGGGATGCCGCCATAGCGCCAGCCGCCGTCGTGGTGCTGCTGGGCTTCGATGAACGATTCGGCCTTGATCGCCGCATCCAGGATCTTCGCATCGGGGTGCCGGCCCGATGCCCGCGCGACGGCGCAGGCCTCGGCCAGGGCGAAGGTGGCGATGGC
>DATLQY010001160.1:0-2174 GCA_035534975.1 Pirellulales bacterium | reverse complement strand
CCGGTGACAGAAGGATCGAACATTCGGTCGACGACCTCATCCCTTGCTTGATTCGTTCCTTCACGTTCCTGCCGCCCGGCAGATCGAAAGCGTCGAGCCAGACGCTGACGCCCACCTCTTCAATCTTCTCTTTCATCCTCTCGGAGATCCATTGGTCCCGAGTCGAATGACTCAGGAAAACGCGATGGGTCAATTCGGGTTTGCGTTTCGCCATGGCGGCAATGTGGGGGCCCAGACCTGTCGGACCGCTTCATTATAGTGCCGCTTCATTGGAACGTGAAGTACAGATCAATCAGCCGCGACTCGCCCTCGCGGCGGATTGTCCGGCGGGAGGCACCGATGGCGTGGCCAACGATCTGTAATACGAAATCTGCAGAAACTGTGGATCACTCCGTTCCGTTTTTCCTTTCGTGGCCGATGGGTTATTTCGCACCGAGACGGGCCGTACATGGGCCGGCTTCACCGGGCCGCCGCCTCCTTCAACGCGTCGTAAAGGGCCTGCCCTTCGGGCGACAGGTCCGGCAGGCTCGCGTCGTCGAACCGCCGGCGGCAGATGAGACGCACCTCGCTGGGCGGAAACTCGCCCGGGTCGAGGTAACGCACGACCAGCGCCTTTCGCTCCGGCAACGCCGACTCGCTCACGAGGCCCACGCCGAACCGCTGCTCGACGTAGGCCATGATCGCCGACCAGCCGCCGATCTCCAGTCGGACCTGTAGTTTCCGTGTCAAGTCGTTACGGTGCAACACCTCGTCGAGCTTCGCGCGAACGCCCGCGTCGGGCTCGGGCAAGATCAAGGGAAATGTCGCCAGGGCGGCTGGTGGCGTCTTGTTTTCAGGAAACCGCGCCAGATCCTTGGCCCATTGCGAGCGGGCGTGACAGACCAGTGCCAACCGCCGCCGGGCGATGGTCTCGACGTGCAGTTCGCGGCGGGCGATCTCGCGGATCGCGGCCTCGTCGTGGGTCACCGAAGCCAGGTCGAGCAAACCGTTGGCCACCCCTTCGATTCGGGCCGCCCCTCGTAACGTCGAAACGCGCAGCCGCGCATGCGGGTGCGAACGATGGAAACGGCGCAGGGCCTCGCGCACGAAGCCGACGACCGTCTGTTGGCCGCATGCCAGCTTCAGCTCGGCGGCTTGCGTCGCCGGCGCCCCGGCGAAGGCGGTCAATTGGTCGTAGCGGTCGATCAGGTCGCGGACGGCCGGAAGCGCCTTGGCGCCTTCGGCCGTCGCCCTCCAGCGTTTCCCTTCGCGCGACAGCCAGGGACACGGCAAGACGGGACCGGGAAGTTGCAAGTATCGAATCCGCTTCGATATGCTGGGCTGATTGATGTTCAGTTGCCGAGCGGTCTTCAACGCATCGCCGTCGTTGTCGAGCAGCCGCACGAACGTCTGAAGCAGGTCGAACGAAAGATGGTGGGCTCGTGGCACGCGAAGCTCCTGGGAAGAGAGGAGTTGGGAATTAGGCGTTAGGCGATAGGCGTCAGGAGCACAAGAATAGCCTGTAGGCGTTTGGTTCCTGCTCGCGATCGCGGTTCGTCCTACCGTGACATTCCTTATAGGAATGTTTTATGTTATTCATTCTTTCAACGCTTGACAAGGGGCGCGCCTACCCCTAAAATCGAAACATCGTCAAAGGGGCGATTCACGGCAACCGCCGTCGCGGCTGGCTGTGGATTGGACGAAGTTCGATGAACGAGGTCGCCTTTCTCGGAAGATTCGCGTGAGAACATCCTTCGCCGCCCTGGCCCTGATCCGTCGAAACGAGTGCGGCCAGACTCTCTGGCTCGCCCAGTGGAACCGCAACTGGCGCCGCTTCAACTTCGTCGGCGGGCACCGGCTGACCGACGAGTCGTTCCGCGGGTGTGTCGCGCGAGAGGTGGGCGAAGAGTTGGGTCTGGTCGAAGGGACCGATTTTTTCTGTCCCGACGAGCCGCTTGCGCACCTGGAGTACACGGCCAGGTCGGGTGGGTCTGACGAGGAAACCGCTTATACCGTGGAATTGTTCGATGTGCGGCTTTGCAGCCCGTCGGCTGCGCAAAAAGTCGAAGCAAGTTTGGCAAACCGCTGGCTGACCTCAGCCGAAATTGCGGGGGGGCGGTGCGCTGACGGGCAGTTGGTCAGCGAGACGATGGCCCTGTTGTTGGCGAAGGCCGGCGTGGAGTAGCAACCCGTAC
>DATLQY010001159.1:0-4037 GCA_035534975.1 Pirellulales bacterium | reverse complement strand
GTACCTCGACTTCGACGGCATTGCCATCTCTCTGGAGGGTTTGGATGCCGAGGAACGTCGTCTCCTTGGCAGGCTCGAGCGGCGTGCTCGAACCCACCCGGATTGGTGCGATTTCGACAATTACTGGATGCCCGCCGTCGTGGAGTTTTATCATGCTCGCGGCTTGAGCCGGCGGCAGACGATCCAGACTTCCATATATCGAATTGCCCAGGACTTGAGTGCCAGGCTCGGCATCGCCCAGCGTATGGTCCGCGCTCCCGATTATCTCGACCAGCTCGAAGATCTGGTGCTCAACCAATTCCCGTCGCGCCGCGCGTTTTGCAAGGCGAGCGGTCTTTCCGAGGTCACCCTCGACGATGTCCTCGCCGGACGAGTGGACTTGTCCCTTCGGAGCTTGCACAAGGCCCTGGAGCGCGCCGGCTACCGCCTGCGAATTTTGCCGGCGGAACGTGCGAAGCGTACGGGATGAGGTGAGAGGCCTGCTATCGCAGGCCGCGGTTGCAAGCCAATCCGGACGTTAATCCGAAACGGTAGCGCCGCCATCAATCGGAATTGAATTGGCCGACGTTCAACATGCTTACCCTGTTTGGAGCATTGCTCAATTATCCTCGGCCCGCGGTGGCCGTACGCGCAAGTAATTGCCTGATACGAGCGGAGGGCATGGGATTCGAACCCACAACCCCTTTCGGGGCACCTGATTTCGAGTCAGGCCGCTGGCCAGTTCGCTTACCCTCCCGACGCTTTTGAATGTAATGCGCGGGGCGTCATTTGGCAAGTTCGCCCGCAAAGGCCCGCAAAGGCAATAGAAACCCTACGAACCGATCTCCTCTGGACTGGCGGTAGGGGGCTTTGCCGAGGGATGCAATGTGACGATTCTTGCGGTTCGCCCCGCTGTGTGGTACGCCGGCGAAACCATGCGTCGCGGTGCCGGCAGCCGCCGATACCTCGAATAGTCTTGTGCCCACGCCCTTCCCCGCGAGATAAAAACCATCATGGCCAAAGAACTGATCCGCGTCGTCACCCGTGGGGCCGACGGCAAGCTGCGCATCCGCGACTACAGCCAGACCGACACGCTGCAGAAGATGCACACTCAGGTCGGCATCGACGATTGCAGCACCGATCTGGCGTTGCGCGGGCTACCGGTGTTTCGTGGCTTGATCGGCCCGATGCCCGAAGGGAAGAACATCATCCGATACGAGTCGCCCGAAGTCTTCGAGACCTTGACCAAAGAGTGGAGCACCACCAAAGTCGCGCGCCGCTCGCGAAAACCCGCTGAGTCCTTGAGCGAAAACGCCTCGACTCCGTCCAGCTAGCGCTGCTTTTGCGATTGCGTGCCTTTCACGGTTCGAGAAGCGGGAGCGCCGGCTGCCGCGCCGTTGACCAGTTGGCTGCCGCTCGCCGAGTTAACGTCGACCAGGCCGCGCCGCGGCGGATCGCCGCCGTAGCGATGCACTCCGCCGACTTGCTGGTTGCTGGCCACCGCCACCGTCGGGCTGGAGAAGGGGTCGCTCGAAGGCGCCGCGCCGATGGCCGGCGCGGTGCCGACGATGGTGCGGCTGACGAGCACGTTCTGGTCGACGACCGTCTCGGTCGTGATCGGCACGCGGACGGTGGTGGTGACCGGCACGAGCTGTCGAGTCGGCACCGACACCTTGACCACTTCGGTGCGGGTTTCCCAACGCGTGCGCCGCACGTTGCGGTAGGTCAGGTACGGCTGCGCGAACGGATTGAACCTGCCGCGCCAATAGGGCACCCATTGATCCTCGGTCACCGGCACCCGGTAGGTCCTGTAGGAGTCGCGAAGCTCGACGTCGTAGCGCTCCTGCAAGTACGTTTGCGGGCGTTCAACGCATTGGATCTGGGTCTGGGGGGCGCGAACGGTACGGTAAACGTCTCGAAAGGTCACCCCCCCTTGGTTGTATTCGCGCACATCATCGGCTCTGGCCGGAAGGGAAAGCGCGAACGGAACCAGTACGGCAGCGACCAGAGAATTGCGTTTTGACATGGTTTAGCCTCTCTAGTCGTTTATCGGCATCTTCCGTATAACAGCATGAATCGTTGGCACCGGAATGTCCGTAAGGATGAGCAGGCATGATCGGAAAAGAGTTGCTGGACATACTGGTATGTCCCCAGGACCGTACTTCGCTTGAGTTAGCCGACCCCGATTTGGTGGCGAAACTCAACCGTTCGATCGCCGCCGGAGTTCTGATGAACATGGCAGGCGAAAAGGTCGAACAGCCGCTGGACGGCGGCCTCGTGCGGGAGGACGGGACGTTGCTCTACCCCATCGTCGACGGCATCCCGGTCATGCTCGTCGATGAGGCGATTCGGTTGCCCAAGGACGCTTCAGGGTGATCCCATGTGCGCCAAAACCATCTTCCAACGGATCATCGATCGCGAAATCCCCGCCCAGATCGTCCACGAGGACGACCTCTGCCTGGCGTTCCGCGATGTCAATCCGCAGGCCCCTACGCACGTGCTGGTGGTCCCCAAACGGCCCCTTCAATCATTGGCCGAGCTATCCGACGCCGATCTTGAGTTGGCCGGGCACCTGCTGCTCGTGCTGCGGAAACTGGCGCGCGACTTGAAGCTCGATAGCGGTTATCGCGTGGTCGCCAACTGCGGCCCGGACGGCGGCCAATCGGTCGATCATTTGCACTTCCACCTATTGGGTGGGCGTGCAATGGGTTGGCCACCGGGGTAAGAGCATGGAATGGGACCTGGTCGTGGTCGGCGCCGGCGCGGCGGGCTTGCTGGCCGCGGCGCGGGCGGCCGAACGTGGCGTCCGCACGCTGCTGGTGGAAAAAAACCGCCGGCCGGGCATCAAAATCCTGATGTCCGGCGGCACCCGTTGCAATTTGACTCAAGCCACCGATCGCCGCGGGATCATCCGCGAATTCGGGACTCAAGGCAACTTCTTGCAGTCGGCGCTCGCCGCGCTCGCGCCCCAAGACCTGGTCGATTGGTTCGAATCCGAAGGGGTCGCCACAAAAGTCGAGGCGACGGGCAAGGTCTTTCCCGTCAGCGACAAGGCCGCCGACGTGCTCGACGCGCTTGTTCGCCGCTTGACGCGCAGCGGATGCACGCTGGCGCTCGATGAGCCGCTGGTCGACGCGGAGCCCATCGCTGGCGATGGCTTTCGGCTTACGACTTCGAAACGCAGCCTGCTGGCCAGGAAGCTGTTGGTCACCACCGGGGGGCAGTCGTACCCTGGTTGTGGCACGACGGGCGATGGCTACCGATTTGCCGCAAAGCTCGGGCACACCATCGTTTACCCCAGGCCGGCGCTCACGCCCGTGACCACCGATGCCCCGTGGGTGCGCGCGTTGCAGGGCGTGACGATTCCCGATGTGGCCGTGGCGGTCGTCGAATCGGCCGCCTGCGGCACCGGCGACCAGACGGCCGCGCGTCGCTCGGCCAAGAGCGGCCGGCTGGCCAAGCGGCGAGGTTCGTTTCTGTTCACGCATTTCGGCCTGTCGGGACCGACCGTGCTCGATGTCAGCCGCGTCGTGAGCGGGCACGCTAACCCACGAAGCCTGGTCCTGGAATGTGATTTCTTGCCAAACCTGACGGGGCCGGCGCTCGACGAGTGGTTGCGGCGCGAGGCCGCCGCCGCCGGCGGAAAGCACCTCGTCGGTCTGATGGTGAATCAACTTCCGCGACGCTTGAGCGATGCGCTGCTTGTCGAAGCCGGCCTGTCGCCCGAACACCGTGCCGCGGAGTTGAGCCGAGCCCAGCGGGCGCGTTGGGTGACCACGGTCAAACGAGCCGTGATCCCAGTGAGCGGCACGCGCGGGTTCAAGAAGGCCGAGGTCACGGCCGGCGGCGTTTCGCTGGATGAAGTCGATTCGAGCACGATGCAAAGCCGGCTCGTGCCCAATTTGTACGTTGCCGGCGAGGTGCTCGACCTCGATGGTCCGATCGGCGGCTACAACTTTCAAGCGGCCTTCAGCAGCGGCTGGCTCGCCGCCGAGTCGGTCTGATCGTCCTTTCGTGCTTGCCGGCCGACAATTTCGGCCGGACTCCCCTGTCTTAAA
>DATLQY010001158.1:0-3524 GCA_035534975.1 Pirellulales bacterium | reverse complement strand
GCTCTGCCTTCCGGTAACTGGCGCCTACTCCTATGCGATGTCATCCAATTACAACGGTCTGGCTCGACCCGCTGTCGTCCTCGTCGGCGACGGCCAAACCAGGGTGATCATCAGGCGAGAGAGCTTTGACGACCTCATTCGCGCCGATCTGTTCGTCGATCCAGAGGGGATGTCTTGACAGACGTGTCGTCTGGTCAATGCGACGCGATTGTCATTGGAGCAGGCATCATCGGGGGTGCGATCGCCCTGGAGTTGTCCCGCCAGCAGCGAGACGTTGTCGTGATCGACGCCTGGCCAGCACCAGGCATGGGTTCGACGAGTGCGTCGTCGGCGATCGTGCGCGTCCATTACACCAGGCGCAACTCTGTCGCCGCAGCACGGGATTGCTACTTCGACTGGCTGGCGTGGCCGGAGTACTTGGGATTTGACGATCCGCAAGGCACGATCACGTTGGTCAATACCGGTGCGCTCGTCCTGGACGGCACAGAAGCCCTGCGTCGCGCGTTCACCAGCAATCTCGACTCGATGGATATCGACTACGAACACCTCGACGCGACCGAACTTGGGCACAACTTTCCGGCACTCGACGCGAGGGTGTACGGCCCGCCGGCGCTGCCCGACTCGGATGCGTTCTGGAAAGGTGAAGGAGAGCCATTAGGCGGCTTCTACTATCGCGACGCCGGGTACGTTGACGATCCCCAGTTGGCCGCGCGCAATCTCTGCGCCGCAGCCGTCGCGTTGGGTGCGATTATCCGATACGAGGAACGAGTCACCACAATTCTCCAGAAGCAGGATCGGGTAGCAGGCGTGCGCCTCGCGTCGGGGGCCAACCTGTTGGCCCCAGTGGTCGTCAATGCGGCAGGGCCGGCGAGCGACCTGCTGAATGTTCTGGCCGGGGTAACCGCTGATATGAGCGTCCGTGGCCGGCCGCTCCGCACCGAGACGCACGAACTACCCGCTCCTGATGGCTTCGCTCTCGGTGACGGCGGAACCTTCGTCACCGACCTTGACCTCGGCGTCGCGTTTCGCCCTCAAGGCAATGGAAGGCTTCATGTCAGCAGCATCGAACCCGCGTGCGATCCCGTCGAGTGGGTTGACGACCCCTGGAACTTCGACACGGCCGCGACCGACGCAGCCTACACCCGGCAAACGCGCCGCGTCGGGCGCCGGATCCCGAGCCTGAGAATCCCCAATCGGCCGGTCGGAGTCGGCGCACTATACGACGTGACTCCCGACTGGACGCCAATCTTCGACCGCAGCAGCCTCGACGGATTTTATCTCGCTTGTGGCACGAGTGGCAACGCATTCAAGATTGCGCCGATGGCAGGTCGCGCAATCGCCGCCATTATCTCAGCCACTGAAGCCGGATACGATCATGACAGCCATCCCGTGCAGCTGCATGCGGCTCATTCGGATATTGACATCGACCTCGGGTCGTTTTCCCGACTTCGGTGCGTGGATGCCGCAAGCCCCAGGAACGTGATCGCGTGAGGCACACACGATCCGGCATCAATCGTCGTTACGGACGAGTGGTTCAGCACGATTGGACGCAACTGAGGAGACGACGTGGTTCTGGACAATAATTCGACGACAACTAATAGGGAATCGACGGATTGCGGCCGAATCCTCCCCGCGGAGCTGCCCGCTGGCGCGATCGCCCGGACTTGGCACGGCACCACGTCGGCCGAGAAGGCAGACGCCTATCTCGAGTTGATGCGCACCGTGGCGCTGCCTGATTATCGTTCAATCCCAGGCAATCTCTCGGCATTCGTCCTGGTTCGCCGTGAGCGAGAGTCAACCCACTTCCTCATGGTCACGTTTTGGGAGTCTGAGCAGGCGATTGCGGCATTTGCGGGCGCGCGAATCGCAGTAGCGAGGTTCTACGACTTCGATGACAGCTTTCTGATCGTGAAGGAGCCAACCGCTATGCACTACGAGGCGTACGACCGCTGAACCTACCGGCATTTGCTCCGCATCAATTCACGAGAAACGCTCCGGCGATTGTCTGCAAGACTGCCCGCCAAATAAGTGAAGTCGGGGTCGGAGACTTGCCCGATGCCGATGCCGTCGGCAGCGAGTCGGGCGATTCCGCCACGAAGACACCGGCGGCTGAGTGGTCGCGGTTGTGGCTGGTTCGAGCTCCGCTTGATCGGGTTGACGCTTGAGCGACCGGGTGGGAGTGCTGAAGGCGCGCGGGCGAGCGCTACCACAGTACACAGGGGACGATGATGCTGGCAAAAGTCTTTCCGATTTGAGGTCAAGCTCGGCAGGCAGGCGGCAGCCGAGGCGATCGTGGCAGGGAGATCGCCCCATCGGACTTGGATAAGAAGAGGCGCACCGTCGTTTCGCGTGTACCGCGACAAGATCCGGTCCGACTATCTACTCTTCGTCGACCACTTTGCAATCCAAGTTGTTATGACGCCCATACAGGATCGAGGTCATACTAGCGGCTCGGATCGCGGCAGTTCGCCTCAACGCACGGTACCCGGGGGCGGACGGGCTACTTTCGCGGTTCATGAAGGGCACCCGTTCCAGCGCGTTCCGATCGACTGCAAGAGGAGGTGGCGCCTTCGCAATGCATCCCCCGCCGCCGACATTACGACTCGGAGGACGTGAGCCGAGGCAGTGCGACGTGCGTGGACAGCCCTTCTGAGCTCCGCATCCGGGTAATGTCGGCAGGGAGTAAGGAGCTGGGCATCGGCGCCCGCGGCATCGCCGCGATCTGATATCCGAGACCGCTGCGTTTTGCGGAGTACATGGCCTCGTCGGCGCGTCCCATCAAGGTCGAAACACTGGTGCCGTGGTCGGCGCTGAGGGCAATGCCGAAGCTTGCTCCGACAGACACCGGTACCCCATCCATAATGAACGGCTCAAGCAGGGCGGTCCGAAGCTTGATCGCCATTTGGGCCGCCGACTCCGGCGTAGACGAGCCCATCGGAAGGACTCCAAATTCGTCGCCGCCTAGACGCGAGACAGTGTCCGCGGCTCGAAGAGTCGCCACCAAGCGCAGTCCAACCTGCCGCAATAGTCCATGGCCGACTTCATGGCCAAGCGTGTCGTTCACCACCTTGAATCCATCGAGATCAAGCATGAGCACGGCGACATTGTCACCACTGCGTCTGCTCGCCGCCAACAGGCGTTCGAATTGACCCAGAAAGAGGACGCGATTGGGTAGACCCGTGACGAAGTCCTCGGCACCGCGGCGATCCGAAAGGTCCTCAAGCATCACATAGACAAAACGGGTTCGCCCCTCATCATCACACACTTCGGACACCGTGACTGAACTCCAAAAGATGCTGCCGTCCTTACGACGGAGACGTACGTCACTTCGGTTCTGAGCGTCTCCGATCCTGTCGTTCAGCTCGAACACCCCGCTGTCATCTTGGTCTGCGAGCAAATGCGTCCCACGAAGCTGTCCGATCTCGACTTGCGAATATCCCAACATGCGTTGCGTTTCGGGGTTACATGCCAGACAGCGCCGCGCAGGTCCAATTGAATGATGGCGATTGGGGCCTGTTCGAAGA
>DATLQY010001157.1:0-3615 GCA_035534975.1 Pirellulales bacterium | reverse complement strand
GGCTCCTTCTACCACTCTATGAATAATCCGGGCTAGGGGATGTGATTGCCCACGCGGCGGCACACGCATTGCTGATTGAGCCAGGCTTGTTCAACCGCGTCCGGCACGTTGATCGGTCGCACTGTCGTTAACCCGAGTCATGAGGATTGAGCCGATGAGAAAGAATTCGCTAGGGATCGTCGCGTTTGCCGCACCCCTGTTGGCGGCGTTTGCCTGGGCCGCTGGAGACGAGGCCAAGGAAGACGCGCACGCCCGCGCCAACTTGCCCAAGGCCAAGATTACGCTGGCCGAGGCGGTCGAGATCGCAATGAAGAAGGTCCCCGACGGGAAGGCCGTCGAAGCCGAGTTGGAGATGAAGGCGGACCATCTGCAATTCGTCGTCGAGATCGTGACCGGCAAGCGGCACCACGAGGTCGAAATCGACGCGGTCTCCGGCAAGGTGACCAAGACCGAAATCGAAGACCAGGAAAAGCTCGAAGCCGGCGAAACCGCCGAGGAACACGAAGAAAACGAGGCTCTCGAAACCGAGGCCGCCGCGACCGCCAAATTCACGCTGCTCAAGGCGATTCATGCCGCGTTGAAGGACGTCAAGGGCAGCAAAGCGTTCGAGGCGAATTTCGAGCGTGAAGAGGGCAAGCTCGTCATTTCCGTCGAGCTCCTGGCCGCCGATGAAATTTCGGAAGCCGAATTCGACGCAATGACCGGTAAACTGATCGAAATCGAGAAGCAAGCCCGCCGATAGCATGCCCCAGTCGCGACGAGCGCCGGCACCGACTCCCAGCGTGCGAGAACCACCTGGGCGTTGGTGCCGGCCGTCGGCGGTGAGCGTGATTTGCGCACATGGCATATCGTTTGCCATTGACGGAAAGCGATGTTACGCTTTACTTGTATGGACTCACGGAGGTGCCGCAATGCTCAACGTTTACGTCGAAGAAGGCGAAGTGGTCAAGGTTGGTCCGATGTCGGAGCTTCGTCTGCAGGGTCAGTCGCTGCGCACGCTTGGCCAGGTCGAAGCGGTGTATCGTTGCGGTTATTGGCTGGTGGGCGGTCGTTGTGGGGCCAATCTGATCGTCGAGGGACCAGTTTGCCTGCACGGCGAGCACGGCAACGACGCTTCTCCCTTGAGCGAGAGCTACGAGCGGTTGGTCCTCACGCACGGCGAGATCCGCGCGGGCCAGTGGCGCGAGCAGTTGCTGGGGCAATACGATGAACGCGCGAAATTATGGTGCTTGATGGACGACGGCTCGACCTGGAAGGATTTTGTGTTTTCGCCCTCGAACCTTCGCGCCCCCCTCGCGATGTCGGCCGCCGCCGATGGTTCGAACGACTCCATGCGCTGATGCGCTTGGACGTTTTCGATCCAACCGCCGGCACCTTCAAGGTGTCGCGACGTCTACACGGGGCTCGGTTTCACGGGGCTCCGTGCGCCGGCCCTCGACGTCAACGTCGACGCCTTTTCCACCGCCCACGTGGACATCGACGTGGAGTGGTTTCCTGGCCGGCTCGCCCAGCGGCGTTTCAGGATTGCCGGGCACCTCCGTGCGAACGGCGCCTTGGCGCGTGGGCGTGGGAGCCGGCGCCGGGCGGTTGCACGCTACCGCCGCTAGGCCTAATGATGTCGAGACCGCGGCCAAATACAGGAATCGAGAGTTCTTCATGATGTTGTTCCTTCCAAATAAGCGTTATGCCGAAGAAGCAGCTACCCCATTGACAAACAACGGATCACGCCGTCGCGTGCATCCCGTTCCCGTGAAGCTTGGCTTCACGCAGCAGCTCGCGGTGCCGCCGCTCGTGGTGGTATGCCAGCCCTAGAAAGGCGGCACCCAGTCCGACCACCAGCGACACCAACAAGACGACCAGGATCAACGTCAACGAAGGCGATCCGTAAAGTTGATCGCTGTTGGGATGTTTAATCTCCGGACCGAACGTCTGATAACGTATGCCCATGCCCAGCGCGGTCAGCCCTAGGCCAATGAGCGCTCCGGCGGTAATGATAGCTCCACAAATTGCGCGCATCGATTTTTCCTCGTTCTGGTGGACTCGAAGTGAAAAGCGATCACGGTCAGGTTGGGTGAGCCCGGCCGTTCCCGCCAACGATTATTGGCCGAACATCCGCAAGCAGCCCCCCATGACCAACAAAATGCCCGCCAAAATCATGAAGATGCTGCTACAGCCGCAACCCATCCAAGGGCCGCGGGGGCCCTGTGGCTGGAAAAAACCGCCGCTGCCCAACAAGCCGCCTGGTCCCATACTCATGCGATCAACCTCCTTAAGCTCAAAACGGGAGAAACCCGGCTCCGACAAGACCTCATGGGCGTCGCTCCGGCGCGATCCGCCCTTCGTCGAATGCCTTTTTTGCCGCCCTCGCCAATGGCACCCACTCCTGTATCTGCCGAATCCGACGCGAATCGCTGGGATGATTCGACAAGATTTCAGGCACGTGAATTCCGCGCTCGTATCGCTCCATCATTTCCTTCCAGAATTCGACCGCCTGTTCCGGGTCGTAACCGGCAAAGGTCATGAGGAACACGCCAATATGGTCCGCCTCGGATTCTTGTTCGCGGTCGAAAGCCAATGTCAGCAAGCCATTACCCTGCGCCCTTTGGCGAGCGATTCGTTCGCTCGTATGGTGGGCCAGTGCGTGGGCCACCTCGTGAGCGATCACGGCCGCCAACTCGTCGTCGTTCTTGGCGGCGTGAAGCAAGGCGGTGTAGACGCCAATCTTGCCCCCCGGCATGCAAAACGCATTAATCTGTTGCTCGTCAATCAAGGTATACGCCCATTCGAACTTGTATTCCGACACGTGCAGATTAATCTCACGCTGCAAGGGCTCGATTCGCGCCGCTTTGGCGATCCGCTCACCAACGCGCCGCACGCGAGCCAGGCCGGGACCGTCATTTACCACAGATGCTTGGCTCAAAAGCTCCTGGTAGGCCTCTCGACCGATCTGCAGCTCCTGTTGCGGGCTGAGCGCCAGCGATTGCGGGCGTTTTCCGGGCCCCTGACCTTCTTGAGCGCATCCCGCGACGACAATGACGCTCGCAAGACACCACAGAAGGACTTGCCTTGACAGTCGCAACGGCAGGTTTACGGAGCGCACGAAGATTCCGGGGGCAAAATGCGTAGTGAAGAATGACTGCTTTCTTTTCAAGTAATCCAGTTTCGTGAAGCAATTTGAATGCCAATTGCGGTCTTTCTTGAACCGCGTCGGCCGCCACCTAGCGGTCGTCGATGGCACAACGTCGAATGCCACAGCGCCATTGCGCGTCGATCTGCCAAGTTGGTCGTTTTGGCTTCCCCGAGAAACGAGGAAGGTCTCACGCAAAGGCGCCGCGCTGCGATGCGTTGGCTGGTGCATGTCTCGATCGTGGCGGGGATCGCGAGCAATTGCGCCTATTGGTTGTTGTCCGATCGTCCGATCAACCGAGTGCGTTGGCCTTGAGCCTCGCCGTCGGCATGATTTACATGACGGGCTGCATGATTCAGGTCGACCTGGCCGCCCGCGTTTGCCCGCCGGAGGCGACCGGCACCTTGTTCGCCCTGTTGATGGCGACTTGCAACATGGGTACCGCGATTTCCACGTGGTTCGGTGGGGTCCTTTATCGCTTCGGCGCC
>DATLQY010001156.1:0-3978 GCA_035534975.1 Pirellulales bacterium | reverse complement strand
AAGCAGGCGTCGAATACGAAAACTTCGTCAATTTGCCCTCCGGCGACGTGGTGATTCAGTACGAAAAATGCGATCTGGTGGCATTCGCCTCGCTCTACGAGGGTTTTGGGCTGCCGATTCTGGAGGCCCAGGCGGTGGGACGCGCGGTCCTGACCAGTAATCGCTCTCCGATGTCGGACGTCGCGGGCGAAGGTGCTTGCCTGATCGATCCGGAGGATACGAAGGCGATCCGCGCCGGAATCGAGCGCATCGTGGACGACGCCGGGTACCGCAACCACTTGATCGAGCGCGGATTCGAGAATATCAAACGGTTCCAGCCGAAGCAGATTGCCGAGCGGTACCTGGCTCTTTATGAGAAGATCCTCGCCGATGCCAATGGCGCTCCTTAGACGGGTTCGAGGCGACGACGGCCGTCCGTTGGCCCGCCCCATGCGAATCCTGCACGTGATCCCCGCCGTCGCGCCGCGATACGGTGGGACGAGCACCGCCATCTGGCCGATGGTCGCGGCGCTGCGCGCGTTGGGCGGGTACGACGTCGAGATCGCCACCACCGACGCGGACGGTCCGGGAGGGCGGCTCACGGAGGCTGAGTTGCCGAAAGACGCGGCCGGTGTTCGCCTTTTCCCGCGCGACCGTGGCGAGAAGTTGAAGTACTCGTAAGGCTTGAACCGCTGGCTGGGCGAGCACGCCGGCGATTTCGACGTCATTCAAGTCCACAGCAACTGGAACTATCCTGTCGCCGCCGCCTGTCGCGCCGCTCGCCGCGCCGGCGTGCCTTACGTCATCCACCCTTGCGGAATGCTCTCGGAATACACATGGCGAAAGTCAAAGTGGAAAAAACGGGCCTACTGGTGGCTGCGCGAGCGAAGCAACATTCGCCATGCCGCCGGCTTCCACGTTACGAGCGCCCGCGAACGGGCCGAAGTGTCAAGACTAGGCGTCACCGTCCCCATCGAGGTCATTCCCCTGGGGATCGGAAACGACGCCTGGGACACGCCCGTCGAAGCGAATTGGCTCCGCGCGCAATGTCCACAGGCCGCCGGCAGGCCGATCGTACTTTTTCTCTCACGTTTGCACCCCGTTAAAGGAATCACTGATTTCCTCTTGCCCGCCTTGGCCAGGATGAAGACCGATGCCTTTCTGGCGATTATCGGTGGCGAGGACGAGCACGCCCCGGGCTTTGCGCTACACGTCAAAAATGAGGTCGCTCGCCTTGGCCTGAATGGAAAAGCGGCGCTCCTCGGACCTGTTGCGCCCGACCGCCGATGGGCCGCGTTCGATGGCGCCGAGGTGTTCGTGTTGCCCAGCCACTCCGAAAGTTTTGGCATCGTGGTTGCCGAGGCGATGGCGCGGGGCAAACCGGTGGTCGTGACGACCGGCGCGCAAATCGCTGAGCACGTCGCCGCGGCGGAAGCCGGCACGGTGGTCCGGCCCGACGCCGGCGAGTTGGCCGCCAGCCTCGATCGGTGGCTCGCCGAACCATCGCGGCGCGCTCACGCAGGCGACGCGGGCCGTCGATACATTCAACAACATTTGACCTGGCGACGGACGGCCGAGGAATTGGCGGAGCTGTACTCGCGTGTCTGTCGTACACGTGCGTAGCGAATCACTGTTTAACGACGCATTGCTATCCGAAATCACACCACTGATTCTTACTTTCAACGAGGCGCCGAATCTGCACCGCGCACTGGAGAAGCTTGCTTGGGCGCGGGAAGTCGTCGTGCTTGACAGCTTCAGCACCGACGAGACCGAGAGAATTGCCCGCGGCTTTGCGAACGTCGTTTTCGCACAGCGCCGATTCGACAGCTTTGCCGAGCAGTGCAATTTCGGCCTGCGACAAGTGCATACCGATTGGGTGCTCTCAATGGATGCCGACTATGTCATTACCGACGAGTTGGAGACCGAAATCGCGCAACTGCATTCAGGCGCCGGAATTTCCGCGTATTTCGCGCGCTTTCGCTATTGCATCGCCGGGCGGCCGCTACGGGGAAGCCTGTACCCCCCGCGCGCAGTCCTCTTCCGCAAGTCCTTGGGCCGTTACGTGCAGGATGGACACGCACATAAGCTCGTGTTCGACGGCGCCTCGGACCTTTTGCGCGGATACCTGCTCCACGACGACCGCAAGCCGCTGGCGCGGTGGCTCGAATCGCAGCAGAGCTACGCAAGGCATGAAGCCCAGAAGCTGATGGATCACGCCAACCAGCCAGGCTCGGCGGCAGATCGCCTGCGGCGGTGGATTTGGCCGGCGGCGCCCGCGGCATTCGTCTATACATTGCTCGTGAAAGGTTGCCTTTTCGACGGCTGGCCGGGCTGGTATTACGCGCTGCAACGGACGTACGCCGAGCTGCTCCTGTCGTTGGAGCTTCTCGACGTGCGATTGCAAGATGACGACGATCGTTGTCATGGAAACGTGCGATGACGGTCGCTCTGAAAATCATGTTGAAGTCCGGTATCCGCAGGGCCTTCGTGCTGGGCCAACGTATCGGCTTCGACCTTCTGCCCCGGCATTTCTACTCGGAGATTCCAGCCATTGACATGCTGCGTAGGACGCAGCATTGGCGCAAGCCGTTTTCCATGACCGGGGTCGCCGGCGCGGGTACTCAGGAGCAACTGGATTTCGTACGCGCCACCTGCACTGCGCCACTCACTGCGCGGCTGCGACAACTTGCCATCCACGATCAGGCGTGCCGGCACAACGGTGAGATAGGGTTCGGCGTCGTCGAGGCGGACTTCCTTTTTTGTTTCATCCGCTCGCACCGCCCCAGTCGAATCGTTCAGATAGGCTGCGGGGTATCGACGGCAGTCTGCCTTCTCGCCGCGATGGAAGCCGGATACCGGCCGGAAATCGTGTGCATTGAGCCGTACCCAAACCGGTTTCTCCGGGAAGCGGCTAGGAAAGGCGAAATTCGGCTGGTCGAAGAGAGGGCGCAGGAAATCGACTTCGACGTTTGCGGCCCATGGGCCGCGGGTGACTTGTTCTTCGTCGATTCCACGCACACGCTCGGGCCCGCGGGCGAAGTGACGCGGATCGTCTTGGAAATGCTCCCGCTTCTACCGGAGGGCGCATGGGTCCACTTCCATGATATCGTCTTCCCGTACGACTACCCACGCGAGTTGCTATCGAGCGAATTGTTCTTCGGGCACGAAAGCGCTTTGCTGCTGGCGTTCCTGACGTACAACCCCCGCTTCGCAATCGCGGCATCGCTTTCCATGTTACACTATGCGCGCCCCGAAGAGTTGGGGCGATTGCTGCCAAATTACCATCCCGCCGGAAACGACGACGGGTTGCGGACAACGCTCGGCCATTTCCCTTCCTCGACCTATTTGAAGGTCGTTGCCGGATGAAGGATGAAGGATGAAGGATGAAGGATGAAGGATGAAGGATGAAGGACGAAGCCGAGGGGGCGAGGGGTTGCCCGTTTTCCGCTCCCCTCGTCCCCTCCTCCCCGTCTCCCCGCTTCGCATCTTCGGACGACGGAACGCCACGGAGGGCGTTCCCTAGAGACGAAGCGTCTCCCGACTTCTGACTTCTGACTCCCGTCAGGTGAGTGGTGAGTGGTGGGGGAGCAGGAGGCAGTCGGCAGGAGGCAGGAGGAGGGCAGGGTTGCAGCCTCGCGCAGCCGTACTTCGCGCGGTCAGGAATGAGACGTTTGGCCACGAGAAGCGGTGGCTGCTGGCAGAGCCCCAGCCGCCGTGAATGTTTCCTTCTTGACCGCCTGCTTGACCGGGCGAAGTATCATTGCACGTATCATTGCAGCAAGGCCGCGTTGACAACGGCAGAGCCGCCAATTCTACTGAGGGTTGCCCGACCAGGAGCGTTCCGATGAGCAACCCGTTTCCAGGCATGGACCCCTATCTGGAACAACATTGGCGCGACGTCCACCACCGGCTGATAACCTACGCCAGCGACCAACTGCAACCCCAACTGCCGCAAGACCTGCTGGCCAGGGTGGAAGAACGCGTGGTCGTCGAGCCGAC
>DATLQY010001155.1:0-7179 GCA_035534975.1 Pirellulales bacterium | reverse complement strand
CGATGGTGCAGCGCCGGATCTTCCTGCACGCGGAGCACGAACGCGCGTTGCCTTTCGTCGGCCGATTCGCCACCCCCCGGCACCCAAATCAGTCGCTGCAAGTCGGGCCCGAGAGCACGATCGGCCGTCAGACGGACCTGCAAGGCCGGGATCGATTCCGACGAGTCTTCAGGCGTGACCCCATAACGCCGGCCCAGCAGATGGACGGCGATGGTACACTTCGAAAGACAGTCGCGCACGACCGTCTCGACGTCGCGCGACAGCATCGGCAACGGCGCGTCGGGCAGCACGACATGTCCCCTTTCGAGCAGCTCGCGCTTGATGCGGTCGCGCTCGTCCGCGACATCCGACGTGGTGGTCGCCAGATAAACCCAGTGCCGATGAGGGTTCGGCACCGCTCGGGAATCGTCCCGGGCGAGGACCTGCTTCATCAGGCTCAGGACCTGGCAGCCATCGTAGGCCAGATCGTACACCCTCTCGAAGAAGCGTTGCTTGAGCGCCGGTCCGAACGTTTCGTCGAACTCGCGGACCCGTCCGGTTTCGGCATCCTGTTCGAAGAACTCGAACCCGAACAACGGCGAGAAGATATCGACCAGGGGTCGAGGCATCTGCTGTGGCGAGACGGAGGTCTTGAGCACTTTGAGCAGTCGCGATTTATCCTTGATGTAGCGGCCTCCAGTCTGTTCCGCGCCCAGCCAGAACTGTTCCACCCCCCGTCGGCACACTTCGGATTTGACGAAGGGGGGCGATACGACCGAGATCATGGCCTTGGCCCGCGGAACATGCCGCAGCATTTCGGCCTCGTGCGCCGGCGAGACCGCATCCTCCGGCAGGCGTGCGATGCGGACCTTTTCGCCCGAGAGCTGCTCCATGCGAACTTCCAGGTTGCGATGCAACTGCGACACCCAGCCGGGCTTGCCGTCCTGCAACGGGTAGTCGTCGATCGCCGCGTAATTGAGCAGTACGTCGCTGGTCTTCAGCGATTCCAGCGAAAACGGCGCCGCCGCGATCCCGCTTCGATTTCCCACTTCCACGCGGCCGAACATCGCCGACCCGGAGGCCGCCGGGCCATGTTCGACTTCCCTGGACAGGCTCCGCAAATCGACCAGCAGCTCGCGGGACGTCTGGTAGCGGCGATCGGCCGATTTCTGCAGGCACTTGAGCGTGATTCGCTCCAGCTCGGCCGGGACGTCGTAGTTGAGCCGCGCGATCGCCGTCGGCTGAGCATGCACGATCTTGTCGACAATCTCGACAAGGGTGGCGCCCCTAAATGGCCTTTGGCCCGTCGTCAGTTCGTAGAGGACGACCCCCATGCTGAAGATGTCGGTGCGATGGTCGAGGTTCTTGCCCAGCGCCTGCTCGGGACTCATGTAGCTGGGGGTCCCGAGCACCTGGCCGTCCTGGGTCTGCTGCATGTCGGCAGTTTTTCCCAGGGCGCCCGCGGATTCCCGCGGCATCCGCTTGGCCAGGCCGAAGTCGAGGACCTTGACCTGCCCCCGCTCGTTCAGGCTGATATTGCCGGGCTTGATGTCGCGATGCACGATGCGGCGCGAGTGGGCGGCATCCAGCGCGTCGGCGACTTGAACGGCGATCTCGACGACCCGGGAAATCTCCAGCGGTCCTTTTTTCACCAGCGCATCCAGCGACTGCCCTTCCACGAATTCCATGGCGATGAATGGGAGCCCGTCGTCCGTCTCACCCACGTCGTAGACGGTGCAGACGTGCGGATGATTGAGCGCCGAAGCGGCCTTGGCCTCGATCAGAAATCTCTGCCGGCGCTCGGGGTCAGCGGCCAGTTCGGCCGGCAGAAACTTGATCGCGGCTTTACGTTCCAGCCGGGTGTCTTCGGCGAGAAAGACCTCGCCCATGCCGCCGGCACCGAGTTTGTCCGTGATGTGATAATGGCCGACGGTCTTACCAATCATCTGTTTTCCTTCCCGCGGAGCCCGACAAAGCACCGAACACGCTGAACCGGACCAGCACAGGCCTCAAGTTGAAAGTCGACGAGGCAGTGCAGGCCCGACGGCGAGATTGCGGGCTATCGCCTGCGGCACTAATTCCTCGCGTAAACGTTTCAGTCTACCGTCGGCGGAAGCCGATTTCCAGCGGGCAGTTGTACGCAAGATCGGTTCGCTGCTAACTTTGCGTCGCCCAGCTTACGAATCGTTTGCCGGTGAAAAGCACTCGACCATCTGGAGTGACGGAGACTTTAGCCACGGATTAAACACCGATCGAGCACGGATCGAGGCCAGACAAAGAACGAGGAACATGATCCACAGAGGGCGCAGATGCACACAGATTGTGGTTCCGAATCTGCGCCAATCGGCATCACCCGCGGTTACCCCTTCCTTTCGTTTCTATAGCGACGTTTTTGAACATAAGGAAACGAAGCAAAGGAGGGAAACTCGACGCGCGTAATCCCCCAGGCTGCCATTTACCGACATTGTGTTGCAGAGGACCGACCTACGGTCGGCCGCTGAACCTTTGTTTCCTTTGTTGCCTTTTGTTCCCTTCCGCTGTCGCCTGTTATTCAATCGTCATTCGCGTCCGGCGCGGCGCAACTCGTTGCGGGCGGGAAGGAGGCCAGTGGTTCGTCCCCTCCAGAAGCGACTCGAAGAACGCTCGTCGAAGCCGCAGGGCTAAGACGACTTCTTGGCCTTCGGCGGCTTCCCTGTTGCTGAGGTACATCATCCAGAGAAAGTTGGGCTTGATCCAACTCATTCGGGTGAACCTGACGCCGGGCTGAAGAATCTTCACAGCCTAACGGGGGTTGAATACCGGTGCGCGCCGCACCGGGGCCGGACGAACGATGCCGTGTGTCTATCGGCGGAAGATCTTGAACCAGGGCTTTTTGTCGTCGGAACGATAGGATGAGGCATCGGTGACGGCGGGCTCGTCGTTGGCGGGCTCGTCCATGTCGCCGGGTTCGCCGGACTCGGTGGGACCCGATCGGTGTGGGGGCGGCCTTCGGTTGAATTTGTTCCGAATCCCCTTCGAAAACCGTGAGAACCAGTTTTCTTTTCGCTCCACGGGCTGCCGGGGCGCCGCCGTTTCGCCGTCGTCGTCGTTGGTTGGCTCGTCAAGCGTGTCCGGGTCCGGCTCGATCGTAGGCTCCCAGCTTGGCGCCGGTTCAGGCTTTGCGCCGGCCGCCTTTCGCGTACGCCGGCGTGCCGCAGATGGCCGCGCCCGTCGTACCGTCGCGCTTTCGAAGGTCTTGTCCTGGTCATCCGACCTATGGATCGTTTCAGCGCCTGCAGCCGCCCCTTGATCGCCGACGTCCTGATCCTCGTTCTCCGTCGCTTCAGCCTTGTTTTGCTCCGCCGTGGTCGGCGCTGCGTCGTGGCCGGACGGCACGTGGGTGTCAGGCGCCGCTGACGTGTCGTTGGGTGTCACGTCGGGATCGCTTGTGGTCGGCCCATTTGCGAGTGGCTCACTTGTCGTTGGCACGCTCGTGGCAGTTCCGCTCGTGGCCGCCCCGTTCGGTTGGTCAGCCTGTGGGACGACAGCCTCGGCAGCCGGTGTGACAGCCGTCGCGTCGGCCGCGAGGTCGGGTGACACGGAGGGCAATCCACTTCGTTCGTAGCTGGTTTCCGGCCCAGTGGATACCGGGCCGGCCGCACGGGAGTCGCATGGTTGGCGCGGCGCCGTGTCGTCGATGGAGGGTAGCGTTTCTTCGGCCCTGTCGACGAATTCGTCATCCGTCGAGGGATAGGGATAGCGCGGCGGCGAAGTGTCGACCAAGTCGGAGATGCGGCAGGTCCCCTCGTCGAGGGCAAGCTGCGGATCGACGGCTTCGACCATTTCCGTGGCCGTGAGCGGCGGCGCGGTTTCGGTCCGCGTCAATTGCTCCTCGATCGCTTTCACGAGTTGGTGCTCGCCCGCCGCGCGAAGCTGGTGCTTGAACTGTTCGACGACCCTCCGACGATCGGCCGTCACGGTAGGCGAATCCCAAGTCCCGGACAGCAGGACATCGGTCCGAAGCGCGCCGAGCCGCCGCAGGCCGTCGTCCCAGACGGCGGCCGAGATGCCGGCCAGCGCCTGTTGTCCGGTCACGTGCGCGTCGAGCGAGTCGATTTCGACGTGCAGCGACAGCTCGAGCCCGCTGCCATCGATCCACCCTTCGCCGGCCAGACGAACGGCGCCGTCGGCGACGTCGAGCAGACCTTCGGTCTGGTGCAGATCGACCAGGTCGTCCAACGCCAGGCCGTGGCTGTGCAGCTTGATCGCGATTCGCGCCGATTCATCGCGTGGATCCATTTCGGCGGAGATTTCGGTGCCGCACTCGGGTGCCACGATCTCGATCCGTGTCGGTTCGTCAAGACCGGTCGGCCGGCTCGACAATCGCGACGCTTCGAGCGTCGCCCGCGCGCCCAGCCCCCAACTGCTCGCCAGGCCCGCGGCGCGGAGCTTGGCGACGAACACACGTGGCCTCCGTCGTCCCAGGTCGCTACGTTCGCGACAGAGCGACATGCTGTCCTCGTCGCAGGCCGATAGGTTGCCCAGGGCCTTGACCCAGGGTTCACAGGCGGCGAGTCGATCGCGCAGGGCCGGCCAATTGCGAAGAAAACCATCAAGTTCGATGGTTTCATGCGTAGGCGCCGAGTCCGTTTCGTCGAAGGAAGGCATCTCGATGATGGGCGGCGCGAATTCGTCGGACTCGGCCGGCTGCCGCCTTGCAACGTCGCCGCGGAGGTGCTCCAAGATGAGCGTGTCGACATTCAGCCGTCCGCGCACCAGGTCGCCCGCGCGCAGTTGGGCTGTCACGCGGCCGATTCGCAAACGATCGCGATCGAGGCGCCGCGGGTCGGCCAATTGCAGGTCGCTGATCCGAAGCCGTCCCGTCCAGAGCGAGAAATGGAATTCGTCAACGGCCGCCGGCGCGCCGTTGGCCTCCGTGAGTTGGCTCAAAAACTCGCGTTCGACCCGAGCCGAAACGAGGTGCGAAGTCACGACGCCCGTGGCAACCAGCAGCCCCACCGCGCCGACTGCGCCCAGCGGCCGAAGCAGGCCCCGCGGTTCCCCCACAGTGCCGCCACGAGTACGGGCAAGCCAGGCGGCCAAGCGCGAAGCAACGAGCGACAGCGCCCCCGCCAGGCAAGCGCCGCCTACCAGAGTGTAACGGTCCCATTCCAAAAGCGCGACCCATGGACCGTCACCCAGCGCCGCGACGCACTCGCCCAAGGGAGTCGAATCGAGCAGCAAATGTCCCAACCGGTAGGTGAGCCCGGCGAGCAGCCATGCTCCGCCCAGGCCAATCGCCCAGGCCGCGAGGAACGTGCGGGTTCGCACGTTGAACACGACGACGGCCAGCAAGACGACTGCCAGCGTCAGGTTCCAGCCCGTCACGAACCCCGCTAGCAGTCCCAACACGACCGCCAACGCGGCGTGGTGGGGTTGCCGACCGCCCTGCAAGCAGGCCGCGAGATTGCGCGCGTTGAACATGGAACCGTCCCCCCCAAGGATTACCGGAAATTCCGATGGTATCGAACGTATCGGCTGTGTCGAATGTCCGGCTTGAACCTTAGCAGTCGTGGCGAAGCTGGAAGCTGGGGAAACTTACCGCGATGGCGCGAAACTTCCCTCCCGCGACGCTGGTCGAGCCGTTATACTTCACGCGACCGGGTTATAGTCCACGCAACCGGGAATGAGACATTCCCGGTGGCTGGCTGAGACATTCCCGGTGGCTGGGGCAGAGCCTAAGCGATGCCCCGGTCGCTATCGAGCCGGGGCATCGCTTAGGCTCTGCCACCAGCCACCACTTTCTCGTGACAAAATGTCTCGTTCTTGGCCGCGCGCAGTATAGAATGCAGAAACGGGACCCACAGTACCACTCCTCAAGGAGACCTTATCCATGGACAGAGAATTGAGCGATCGGGCCGCGGCCATTCAGGAGCGAATCACGCAACTCAGGGACTCTCTTTGACTTCGATACGAAACGCGCGCGGGCCACGGCCATCGAACACTCGATGGGACAACCGGGGTTTTGGGACAACCAGGAGCGGGCTCAGGCGACGGTGGCCGAGCTCAAGGCCCTCTCCTCCCTGATCAAACCGATGGCGGCCATGGTCGGCACCTGCGACGATGTCTCCGTGATGCTCGAAATGGGCGATGAAGACCCCGAAATCGCCGCCGAGTTGCCGGGCGAGCTTGACGGGCTCGAAGCGAAGCTGGCCGAACTGGAGTTGAAGGCCCTGCTCGACGGGCCGCACGACGCCAATACGGCGATCCTCTCGATCAACGCCCGCGACGGCGGCATCGACGCCAACGACTGGGCCGAGATGCTGCTGCGAATGTACATTCTCTGGGCGCAGAAGAACAGCTACGAAACCGAAGTCCTGGACCGGCAAGACAACGACGAGGCGGGCATTTCCACCGCCACGATTGCCGTCCGGGGGCCGATGGCTTACGGCTACCTCAAGGGCGAGACGGGCATGCACCGCCTGGTGCGCATCAGCCCGTTCAACGCCGAAGGCAAGCGCCAGACGAGCTTCGCCGCCGTCGACGTTTCTCCCGAAGTCGGCGAGAGCGCCGAGATCGAACTCCGCGACGATGACATCCGCGAGGACGTCTTCCGGGCCAGCGGCGCGGGCGGGCAGCACGTGAACAAGACGTCCAGTGCAATCCGGCTGACGCACTTGCCCAGCGGCATCGTGGTGCAGTGCCAGAACGAACGCAGCCAGCACAAGAACCGCGCCACGGCGATCAAGATGCTGCGCGCCCGTCTGGCCCGCGTCGAGGAGGAGAAGCGCGAGGCGGAGCAAGCGGCCAAATACCAGTCGCAGGCCAAAACCGGCTTCGGCTCGCAAATCCGCAACTACTTCCTGCACCCCGATCAGCGCGTCAAGGATGCGCGAACGGGCTACATGGTCGGCAACTTTCAGAGCGTTCTCGACGGCAACACGCTACAGGGCTTCTTGGATGCCTTCCTCCGCTGGCGCGTGGGGAAAGAGGTTTCATCGCCATGATCCCGCCCCCATCGCTCGAAGGAGACGGTGTGCGGGTGGTTTTCACGCGCCGAGGCGACCGGTACGCGCACTCGGTATTCCGCGTTTCCACATCGGAGGAAGGAACCCCCAGCGGCTTGCTCCTCGATTCGATCGAAGGTACGCCCGACGACGCGTGGCCGGCGAGTCCGGCGCTCAAGGAATTGCACTTCGAAGACCGAGCGGACGGCCGGCG
>DATLQY010001154.1:0-18108 GCA_035534975.1 Pirellulales bacterium | reverse complement strand
TCTGGCAGTCGGGTGACGATTCGGCCAGCTACGTGCCCGTGCTGCCGATCACCCATGACGGCAGAAGACTGGTGGTTGGCCTGCTGGAAAACGCCGTCGTCTGCTGCGATTTCGCCACCGGGAAACTGGTATGGAGGCTGGGTCTCGGCCACGGTTACAACGAGCACGCCGCCTGGCCGGTGTACGCCGAGACGTATCTTTGGTTTTCAGGTCCGTTCCGCTCCGGCTCCGACCTGTTGCGCCTCGGGGGCGGCGACGAGCCGGCGGTGAAGTCGGTGCGGCAGATTCGACGAATGTCGAATGACGTATGCTCAAGCGTGCTCGACGCCGGTTTTCTCTACGGCTTCGATCTTCGCGACGTGCAAGCCAAGGCGCACCGGCCGTCGCGCGGCGAATTCCGCTGCCTCGACTTGCTCACGTTCGATGAGCGCTGGAGTACCGACCAGGTTGGCCACGCAAGCGTGCTGGTGGCCGACGGCAAACTCATCATGTTCAACGACACGGGCCAACTCATTTTGGCGCGGGCCGACGCCGAAAAATACGATGAGCTGGCCCGCATCTCGCTCTTGGCGGGCGAGATCTGCTGGACCGCTCCTGCGCTCGATCGAGGACGAATTTACGTGCGCAATCAAACGCGGGCGGTTTGCGTTTACATCGGCCGGCTGGATCTGCTCGATGAAAACGAGGGTTCGAAGCGATTGACGGCGGCGGACATTCCGCAGCATGAGAAACGCGATTTGACGCCGCTCCTGGGCGTCGAGCCGGAATACGCCTTCGACGTGCCCGGCCCAGAGTGGCTGCGCAATTGGTACCTGGCGGGCCTGGCCCTCCTGTTCGCGTCGTCCGCGGCGGTTTCGTTGGCCGGTCTGGCGGTTCGCGCGCATCGTGGCGCCTGGATCCATCCGTGGGCGGCGAAGTTGTCGTTCCAGGCGACGGCTTTCGTCCTGGGCGCGGTGGGGACGACGGCGTTCAGCGTTTGGCGAAACGACTTCACGTTTACCTGGCCGGTGTCGTTGTTCGCATTGTTCCAGGCGACGGTCGATCAACTCCGGCTCGGCAAGCCGGCGGCATTGCCCAATGAAATTGAGGCACCGACATTGGCCCGCACTTCGGCCTGGCGGCCACGCGTCGTGGCGTTTGCATTCCTCATGGGTTGCCTGGGGTACTATCGGCTCTGCCGCGAGCTCAGCCTGCTGGCCGAATGGGCGTTCCTGAGCGGTTTCGGCGCGGCCGTGCCGTTTTCCGTCGCTCGTCTCTGGTTGGCGCGAAGGCGCTGCGGCTTTTGGTTCGAGGTCTTACTTACCCCCCTGGAATTCTCGGCGTATTATTGGGCATCGGTCGAGGTATTACTGTGGAAGTGCAAAATGGCATGAAATGGTGAAGCGGAATTGGTCGGCAATCTTGTTCGCGGCGGCTGTCATTGCGTTCTTCACCAATGACTACTTCGCCACTCGTCGCAGTGAGCCGCCGACGGCACACTGCACGTTGGCCGAGCTTTCGAGAAAAGTGCCGCCCCCGAGCCGTCTCGCCGTCGTCGGCCCAGCTTACGAACGGCGATTGGCTTGGATTGGTTCAATTCCAGCGTTCACGGTCCGATCCGGTCCGCCCTGTTATGTTTTTGACGGGGCCGGACAATTGGTAGATTGGTGTCCAGAAACGGCTGAAGGATGGCCAGAACAATACATGGTTTCTTGGACGTACCACCAACAGCCGATCTCGCTCGACGAGGCGCTTCGTTGGTGCGAGCAATGATCCCTCGCCTGAGCCGCCGCCACGTAGTCGTTTTCGGTGCGGGACCTGGGCGCTACTCGGCCTCCAGCGGGGTCGTCCAAAAGTAAATCTCGCGTTCACGAGGCTCGCTCGTCATCACTTTCGCCACGGTCCGCGGCTTGATCCCCGGCATGTGCCAGCAGTGCGAGACAATACGCGAACCGGGCTTCATTTTTTCCAGTTGCGGAATCAGCCGGCGATTCAAGTTCGGCAGCAGGTAGAGCGTGACCACGTCGGCATCGCCCAGTTCCACGCTGAAAATATCGGCTTGCTCGATGCGCACGAGGTCGGCGACTTCGTTCTTTTCAACAAGAGCGCGCGCCTCCTTGACTCGCATGGGGTCAACGTCAACACCCACGGCCCGGCAGCCAAATTTCTTGGCGGCGGCGACCACGATCCGGCCGTCACCGCAACCAAGGTCATAGACGAGATCGGCTTTCTTGACCTGCGCCAGCTCCAGCATCTTGTCGACGACCTCGGGCGGTGTGGGAACGTAGTCGACGTCCCGATGAAACCCCGATCCGAGTTGCATGAAGAGCGCGCAGAGTAAACCGGCAATCGCCACCACGGTGCCCGCGATGAAGATCCATCGTTTCATCAATGATTCAAGTCGTCGATGATACCATTTGACCCACCGTAAGGCACGGCGATAATGCCCTTGGTCCAGTGGGCGATGAGGGACTCGGACCCCCGACCCCCTCGGTGTAAACGAGGTGCTCTAACCAACTGAGCTAATCGCCCGGTGATTAGCGATCGTACCGGCCCGTGACGGAGGATGTCAATGTTCGACGTGGTTCTGGTGCTCGTCGTCACCGCGCACCTGATGGCCGTGGCGTGGGCCGTCGCCGGGCCATTCGTCGGAATGTGGCTCGCATGGCGCCAGCGCCTCTGCGATGACACAGCCGCCGCCGTGGCGGGCAAGTACGTGCTGGGGCTGTCGCTCGTGGCGCTGGCGGCGGCGATCGTCCTGGGACTCGCCGCTCTCGGGCTACTGTGGTGGCAATTCCGGCACCCGTATTTCGACGCCGCGGCGCAAGTACCACCGCGCCGCTATGGGTTCGGATTGGTGGAACTGATGTTTTCACTCGTCTGTTTGTCGGCTGCCTGGAAATGGTCGCCGCCCGTCGGCGCGGCCGAAGGCGCGGCACGGTTCTGGACGCGCTGGAGCCTCGTGCTCCTGGCCGCCACGAACCTGACATACCACTTTCCTCCGCTCTTTACCGTGATCGGCGTCTACTGTACCCGGCCCCAGCGGTGGGGCGACCCACTGCCATTCACCACGATGCTCGTTGATCCTGAGGTCATCGCGCGTACGATCCATTATCTGCTGGCCGCGTTCGCCGTCACGGGTGCCACGCTGGCGACCGTGACTCGTCCGTTTGTGCATGCCGGTTTGCCCGACGCGGCGCGCGGTCGCGTCGCCGCCTGGGGCGGGCGAATCGCACTGGCGGCCGTCGTCGGGCAACTGCTCTCGGGAACTTACCTGCTTGTCGAGATGCCCGCCGCGTCGCGCGAACTGCTTTTGGGCGGCGACTCGATCGCGACCGCGGCGTTTGCCGCGTCGCTCTTGGCGACCATCGCCCTGTTGCACTCGTTGGCGGCCGTCAGCCTCGGCGACAGTGATCGTCGGCGGCTCCGCGCCGCCGTGTGCCTCGTCGCGCTCGTCATGTTCCTGATGGTCGCCACACGCCATCGGACGCGGAACCAGTGGTTGAGCGAAGGAGAGGGGATAGGTAACAGGGGACAGGTTACAGTCGGCGGTGGGCGACGGCCGACGAACCCTTGAATTGACTGGCGTGCGCGGATGCTTCCCTGTACCCCGAGCCCTGAACCCCAAATTCTGTTAACGACCATTGATCACTGACGTCATCCAAATCGACCCCCAATCGCCCGATGCCGACCTGGTGGCACGGGCCGGCGCGGTGTTGCGCGCGGGTGGGTTGGTGGCGTTTCCGACTGAAACTGTGTACGGGCTGGGAGCCAATGCGCTCGACGAGGCGGCCGTGGCGCGAATCTTCGTCGCGAAAGGGCGCCCCGCACGCAACCCTTTGATCGTCCACGTTGCGGAAGTCGAGGACGTGGCGCGCGTGGCGGCCGACTGGCCGGAGATTGCGGCCCGGTTGGCCGGCCGGTTCTGGCCCGGTCCCCTGACGTTGGTGCTGGCCAAACACCGGGATTTGCCAAGCGCGGTTACGGCGGGGGGCGCCACGGTGGCGGTGCGGTTGCCCTCGCATCCGCTGGCGCGCGCGCTGATTCGCGCCGCCGGCGTGCCGATCGCCGCGCCCAGCGCCAATCCTTCAACCCGGATTTCGGCGACGCGGGCCGAACACGTGCTACGCTGGTTGGACGGGCGAATCGAGCTGGTGCTCGACGGTGGCCCGGCCTCCGGCGGCCTGGAGTCAACCGTGCTCGACGTCACCTGTTCGCCCCCGCGATTACTGCGCTTGGGGCTGGTTTCGCCCGGCGCGATCGAAGCGGCGATCGGCGGCATCGCGCTGCCGACGGCGGCCGACGGCGAACGGCCGCAGCAGGACGATGCAACCGCTCCGCTGCGCTCGCCGGGCATGTTGGCTCGCCACTACGCGCCCGGCGTGCCGTTAACCTGTGCCGCGGGCAACGGTTGGGAGCAAGCTCGCGCGTATGTTGCCGCCGGCCATCGCACGGGTTGGCTGGCACTGGAAGAAGACGTCGGCGGTGACTTGCCTGGCTTGACCGTGGTGCGCATGCCCGGCGACCCGGCCGCCTACGCGGCCCAGCTTTACGCAGCCCTGCACACGCTGGAAGCGGCGAAGGTCGAGCGGATCATCGTCAGTTTTCCACCGCGCGACGAGGCATGGCTGGCCGTTCACGATCGCCTGCGGCGGGCGGCCATCGGCAAAACGCCGGGGGAAACCCACGGACCGCTCGGATAGCACGGATGACGAATACCCACGGATGGCGTGGCAATACCACGGATGACTTGCGACGGATTCGATTTTGTTCGACATCCGTGGTATTGCCACGCCATCCGTGGGTCGTTGTCTGCCGTTCCAAGAGGCCACGGGCTGTTCCATCCGTGGCTATGGCGCCTCCGGCGCGTTACAATCGGTTGCTGTACGATTCGTCGTGGCACGGCTGGTGGACGAAGGAACGATCATGCGTCCGAGGTCTGGAGCATTTTCACGCTATCGCCCGCGAATCTTGACGCTGATCGTGCTCTTCGTCGTCGCGGCGCCAACCGTGCTCGCCAATTTGAGTTTCGAAATTCCCCCCGACCATGGACTTCTCGTCAACGTCTCGTACGGCTGGCCCTTGATATGGCACTGGTACAACCTCGTACTGAGCCCGATCTTTTGCGGGATACGCAATTGGGACTATAGCGTGAGCCGGCTGGCCGGCAATCTGGCGATGTGGCTCGTCATGTTGGCCACGGCGGGGGGCTCCTGCGAATGGCTTCTGCGTCGCTATCGGCCCCGGTTGCGTTGGAGTCTGCGGACGATGCTGGCCGCGGTGGGGCTGGTGGCTGTGTGCTGCGCGTGGTTCGCCGCGGCACGCGACCGGGCCAACGTGCAGGATCCGATCATCGCCGCGATCGAAGGGCGGGAGGGAGATGTTTGGGTGGAGCGCTGGGGACCAATTTGGCTCGATTTCATCGGCGCCGATCGTTACCGTAGATGCATCATCGGGGTGCAAATGCATGGTGAAGAGCTCGATGAAGAATTTGTCATGCGACTAACAGGATTGCCCCGGTTGCAATACCTCGAAATCAATGTGGAACAACTGACTCCCCGCATGGCCGCCGCGCTGGCCGACATGCGGCAACTGCGATCGTTGGGAGTCACGGGTCCGATGCATGACGAGAAAGAATTCCTTGCGGCCATCGGTCAGATGACTCAGCTTGTAGACCTCCAATTGCAAACGGCGATGATCGCCAGCGAGAGCCTGGAGAGTTTGGCCGGCCTGACGAACCTGAAGTTACTCAGCCTGTCGGTCTGTACCGAGGTCCACGAACCAGGGCCACAACAACCTGAGGGAAATCAGCACGCGCCCCTGTTCACGCACTTGCCGGCGCTGCCGCGGCTCGAGGCCATTGACTTCTGCGGCTCGACGGTCAGCGCGCAAGATCTTCGCCACCTCGCCGTCCTTCGTAACTTGAAGGCGCTCGACCTGAGTTCCGCATGCCTTAGCCCGGACGCGAGCTTGGCGGACTTGGCGTCCCTCGAATCCCTTGAATTACTGGCTATCGACCACGACATGATATCGGCGTCCGGGATTGAATCGTTGGTCGCGATCAAGCGCCTCAAGTTTCTGATTATTCATCAATTCTTCAGTCACGGCGAATCCGATCGCCTCGTCCCCCTGGCGCTCGATGCCGGCGATGAATTGTTTGTAGCGGACACCGCGGTCGATGCTCTACGCCGCGCGTTGGAGGCGTTGCGGCATTCCAACCCCGGAATCGTAATCGACAAAAGCTGGTGGGTGGTCGATCGGCGCGTTGAGATCAAGCCCCCCTGGGAGGATGACGCAAAGCCTGATCGCGACCCGCTGGCACACGAGTTCCCTCGGTTGCGCGAGTTCTATCGTAGCCAACGATCCCAAGGGCGGCGCGCACCGGTCCAAAGCGCGCAGGAAGACGGCGAATCGGGCGATGAGTGATATAGAACCCCCCCCCGCGCGGTACAGGCTCCCGCGTGTGAAAATGTGCGGATTGTGGCGAATCTACCGATCGTTCCGTGCCGGTCTCCGGGGTGGCAGTCGCCACGACCGCGCCAGGCCAATAATCGCTCCAGCCGGACTTGACGATCGGGCGATGAAAAATGAGTTGTCGGCAGCTTTGCGCCGCTTTGGGGGATCGTATGCCTGGTTGGTTTCGCGCCGCCTTGCTCGGTTTTGCAATGGCCGCCGCCGTTGGCGGATGCGCCGGCAAGCGCGCGCATGGCGTCACGGCGTGCAAGGTGCGGTCGCTGGACGCGCTGTTTCCGCCGACCGAGCTGAAAGACCTCGAATTCGACGATCGTGGCGTGGGCGAACTGTCGGAGGTCGAGCGCTTACTTGGGCTTCACCGCCGGCCCGGGTACGAGTATTTCGAGCTTTCGGCCCCCGAATGCCAGTGCAGGGCGGCGGCCGCCTCGACCGAGGGCAACTCGCTGGCGGCCGAACGCCGCAGTATTGAGGCTAAAGAGAATCATCACGGCCTGTCGGAATCGGAACTGTTGAAAATCCGCATTCTGCGCGCCAGCGAACTCGAAGCGCGCAACAAGTCGTCCGGCGTCGCCATGGACGTCTACTACCACCTGGCGGAAGCCCTGGCCAATCGCTACGTCTTGATCGCCAGCATCGAAGAAACCGAATCGGCACTGAAGAAAGTCGACAGGATGCGGAAAGAGGGTGTGGCGATTCCGTTTGACGACGGCGAGATCTGGCGGAAATGGCTTGAGCTGACGCAAAAGCAGGTCGCACTCGAATTGCAGACCAATCAGCTCAACGTCCAGTTGGTGCGCCTGCTGGGGTTACCCACGACCGAGCCCCATCTGCGTTTCTGGCCGACGACCGATTGGCAGGTGGTCGTCGAGCCGATCGACATGGCGACGGCCGTGGCCGTCGGCCTGGCGACCCGGCCCGAGATCCGGCTGTTGGAGTCGCTGCCCGCCGATCTGAACAAGAAGACGGTGAGCGTGGTCAAGGTGTTGCTGGCGGGCGGTTCGGGCGGCCTGTTGGGCTCGGACGTGAAGGCATCGTCGCTGATCTCGATCTTCGGCATACGCGAGATGTTGAGCAAGGCCTGCGACAACAAGAAAGAGCTGCCTGTCCGCCAGCGTCAGCTTGCCGAATACACCGAGCAGCGGCGGCAAGACGTGACTTCCGAGATTCAACTCGCGGTGCTGACCGTCGAGACCCGGCTGCGCGAGATCGCCGTCATGAAGAAAACGTCGCAGGCGTGGGAGCACCGCAACGACCAACTGCAAAAGCAGCGTCGCATCGAGGAGGCCACGTTCGCCGACCTCACGGCGGCGAAGCTCAAGACGTTCCAGGCCGAGAGCGACGAAATCGGCCGCGTAGTCGCCTGGAAGATCGCCTTGGCCAAATTGAAGGAAGCCCAAGGCCGGCTGATCGAAGAGTGCAGCGGCACGTGTTTCCCGAGGTAGACGATCACCCACGAAGCGGGTCAATCTGCCTCCAAGGCGGCGGGGCTATGACGTCGATTTTCGCGAGTTGCTCGTCGGGAATTCGCACCTCCAGGGCCGAGACGGCTTCCTCGATTTGCTCGATGCGCCTGGCGCCGACGATCACCGATTGCATGGCCGGCTGCGCCAAGGTCCATGCCACCGCGCACTTCGTCGGCGAAACGCCCAACTCTCGGGCAAGCCGCTCGAAGGACTCGATGCGGTCGAACGGAACGGTCTCGGGTTTCCACATCCAATCCGGCTTTTCGGCGGCCCGCGACTCGGCCGGCGGCGGCTGGTCGCGGCAATACTTGCCCGTCAAAAGGCCACCTTGTAACACCTGGTACGGCGTGACGCCAATGTCGTGCTGCGCACAGAACTCCAGGTCGTGCTGAAACTCGCGCCGCAACAAGCTGAAGGGGACCTGCGACGAAACGACCCGTGGTCCGCCGCCGCGTTCCGCCAGCCAAAGCCATTTGCACAATTGCCAGGCCGCATGGTTCGACGCGCCGACATAACGGACCTTTCCCTGCCGGACCGCCTGGTCCATCGCCGCCACGGTCGTTTCCAGCGGCGCCTGCTTGTCGGGCCAGTGGACGATGTACAAGTCGATCACGTCGGTTTGCAGTCGGCGTAAGCTGCGGTCGAGCTCGCGCAGGATGTGCGTCGCCGTCAGACCACGGTCTTGCGGGCCCGGCCCGACCGGCGCGCCGACCTTGGTGGCCAGCACGACGCGATCTCGACGGCCGTGAAGCGCCTGGCCCAGAATCTCCTCAGCCACTCCGCCGGGACTTCCCAGCACACGGCGATAGCCCTCGTAAACGTTGGCCGTATCGATGAAGTTGATCCCCAGGTCGATCGCCGCATGGACCAGACGGATCGAATCCGCGTCCGAAACCGGCGAGCCAAAGGTCATGGTGCCCAGGCAGACGGGCGACACCAAGAGGCCGCTGGCGCCAAGTCGTCGATGTTGCATGGTAGGTCCTTCCCGATCAATCGTGAACGCTTTTCCAGGGTCTCCAGCGCGCCGACTCGCGGTCGGGCCGCATCAGTTCGAAAAGATAGCCAAACCGCCGTTCGATGTCGCTTGTCGCGCCGGCGATCCGGCCGGCCAGAAACTGGGTCCCGACGTCGGAATGGCAATTGCCTCGGCCGCAAAAGCCCGCGATCCCCCAGAGATTGCGTTCGGAATCGAATTGACCGACCAACGGCAAATCGTCGGCGGTGAACGATTGCAAGCCGCCCCAACGGTGCGTGATCCGCGTGCCGGCCAGTTGCGCGAACAGCGTGGCGAACTGCGCGTCGAGCCGCCGCTGGTGCTCAGCCGACGGGCTGAATCCATCGATTTCAAGTTTCGGGTGCGGCCTGCCGTTTGCCTGGAATTGCGGAAACAGGCTGTCCGGCTCGTCGCGAGCGCGGCCGCCGCCGAACAGCAGCCGAAACCGCCCGTCGGCCTCGCGAATCTCGCGCCACCAGGCGAGGCTGGTGCCGAAGCTGCCGGCACAGGGGCGTTCGGCCAGCGGCTCGGTGACGAGGACCTGGCCGCGTTCGGCGCGCAAACTGCGTTCGAGCGTGGGCGCGTACCGCGGCGCCAGCGCGTTCGTGGCCAGGAACACCACCGGCGCGGTGACCGAGTGACCGCCCGCCACGACGCGGGTCTCACCGCCGGCGCGTTCGATCCGTTCGACGCGCACACCCTCGACCACGCGGGTGCCGGCTTCGCGCGCGACCCCTCGGGCCAGGCCGATCACGAACTTTCCCGAGTGGAATTGCGCGTCGGCGGCGTAGTGCAAGCCGCCGGCGTAAAGCGGGCTTCCACCCACGCGACGCGCGTCGCGCTCATCGATCCATGCGACGTCGAAACCGTCGTCTCGCAGCAATTCGTAGTCCGCGAGGTAGGCGGCGAGCGTGTCTTCCCAAGCGGCGGCGTCACGCCGCACCAGATTGGTCTGGCCCGTGCTCACATAGTCGCAGTCGATTCCATAATCAGCGATCTGCTCTCGCAGCAGACGGTGGTTTTCAAGGCCAAGCCGCCAGAGATCGCGGGCGATCCGGCGCGAATGGAGGCGGATGCATTGCGAGTAGCCGAGATTGGGGCTGTGATTGATCGTCCCCTGGTTTCGGCCCGAGGCCCCTTCGCCGACCTTGGCCCCTTCGAGGACGATCGCCGACATCCCGTGGCGCGACAAATAGCGCGCCAGTTTGAGGCCTGCGATACCCGCCCCAATGATCGCGACGTCGGCGGTCGCATCTCCCTCAAGCGTCGGAAACGCCGGCCGTTCAAAATCGAGCCAATAGGGGAGGCCGTACGTCGTCATTGGTCATTGGTCATTTGTCATCATGTCAGGAAATGCTACTCCGCCGACCCACTGCGCGGGTACACCGAACGGCACCGGGTTCCGACGCCAAGCGGCTTTCCGGCATGCTTCGAAGGGTGCGGTCGGGTATACCGTGTCGCAAGGAAAAAGTCCATTACTTGACTTGCGACGCCTGCCAAACGACAATCGCAACTTCAGCCCCCAGAACTGGAAAGCGACATTCATGGAATTCAAGCAAGGACACACCGTCGGCATCGACTTGGGCACGACGTTCTCGGCCATCGCCCATCTTGACTCGGAGGGCAACCCGGTCACGTTGCCCAACGAAGAAGATGAAATCGAAACCCCCAGCCTGATCCTGCTGGCCGATGGGGGGCACGTGATCGTCGGCCCCAGCCGTATGCGGGCGGCGATGGAGGACCCCGAACATGTGGTCGAGCGCGTCAAGCGCCACATGGGCAGCGTCGAGTACAAGCGAACGTACGACGGACACGAGATCACCCCCGAGTTCCTCTCGGCCCTGATTCTCAAGAAGCTGCGGCAGGATGCCGAGAAGCGGATCGGCCCCATCGCCAACGCCGTGATCACCGTCCCGTACTACTTCAACGATGCGCGGCGCAAGGCGACGCAGGACGCCGGCCGGATCGCGGGGCTGAACGTGATCGACATCATCAACGAACCCACGGCGGCCACGCTCACCTACGCCTGGCACCGCCGCGAATTGGGCGCCGCGACGACCAAGTTCGACCATCCGCGAATGGCCCTGGTCTACGACCTGGGGGGCGGCACGTTCGATGTGACGGTCGTCCGCTACACGCCCACGCACTTCCAGGTGCTCGCCACCGACGGCGACGTGTACTTGGGCGGCGTCGATTGGAACGACCGGTTGTTGAACTACGTGGCCGAGGAGTTCAAATCCCGCCATGGGACGGACCCCCGCGAGTCGCCACAGACCAGCCAGGTGCTGCGCAACGACTGCGACCAGGCCAAGATCACGGTTTCCGAACAGCCGCGGGCGACGATCGTCTGCCGCCACGGCGGAAAGAGCCATTCGGTGACCGTCACCCGCGAGCAATTCGAGGAAATGACCGCCGACCTGCTGCAACGCACGATCGACACCACGGAATTGGTGATCGAGCAGGCCAAGATCACGGCCGAGCAGCTCGACGCGATCGTGCTCGTCGGCGGTTCGACCTTGATGCCGCGCGTACCGATGTTGTTGGAGCAAGCGACCGGCAAGAAGCCGTACCAGGAACTGTCGCCGCACACCGCCGTGGCGCAGGGCGCGGCGATCCACGCGGCGATTCTCGAAGCCAAGTTCCGAGGCAAGGGAAGCGACCTGGCCGACCGGGTTCGCCGCCACCTGAGCCAGGTGCAACAGGACGACGTCAACTCGCACAGCCTGGGGGTGGTGGTCCGCGACCCCAAGAGCGGCCGGCAGATCAACCACGTGATGATCCCCCGCAACACCAAGCTGCCCGCCGAGGTGAAACAGACCTTCAACACCAACGAGGCCGGCCAGACCCGGGCGACCGTTCGAGTCGTCGAGGGTGACGCGCCCGATCCGGACGCCTGCTCGGCGATCGGGGCGTGCAGCATTACGGATCTGCCGCCGAACTTGCCCAAGGGGGCGCCGGTGGAGGTGGCCTACTCCTTCGGCACCGATGGCCGCGTCAAGGTCAGCGCTCGCGACAAGACCGGGGGGCGCGAGGCGGCCATCGAGATCCAGCGCCGCGGCGGGCTCAACGAGGCGCAGATCGATACCTACGCCAACCTGGCCAGCCTGTACGCGGTCGAGTAAGTACATGGCCAAGGAAATCGACGTCTACAAGGAATGGCTGGGCATCACCGAGCCGGCGCGCCCATTGAACTACTACCAGCTCCTGCGGCTGGAAATGTTCGACGACGACCCGGCCGGTGCGCGTAACAGCTATCGCAAGCTGAACGCCCACGTGCGGAAGTACGCCTCGGGCGAGTACGGGCCTCGATCGCAGGAGCTGTTGAACGAGCTGGCCAAGGCGATGCTTTGCCTGACCGACGCCACCCGCAAGGCCGAGTACGACGTCTCTCTGGGCCGGGCCGAGGCCAAAGCGGCGAAGGGCCGCACGTTCGAGGAGATCCTCGTCGGAGCGAAGGTCGTCGATAGCGCGGCGCTGGAGAAGGCCCGGCGTTACGCCAAGACCGTGGGGGTGGAAATTCGCGATGCCTTGATGCAGCAGAAACTGGCGCCCCCGGAGCAGATCATGCTGGCCTACGCCGAATCGGTCGGCTTGCCGTTCGTCGACGTGAACGAGGTGCCGATCGACGCGACGCTGGTGCCCAAGATGCCCGCGGTGATGGCACGGCAACAGTCGTGCGCTCCCTTGATGGTCGACGACGGCCGTTTGCTGGTGGTCTCGCCGAACCAGCTTTCGCCCGAGATCGAGGATCAACTGCGGCTGCGCTTCGGCCTGCCGGTGCGACCGGTGCTCTGTACGCCCTCCGCCATCCACGAGGTGGTCGCCAAGTATTATTCGCGCGAGGCGGCCGTGGCCGAGCTGGCCGGCGGCCCGCCGAAACCCGCCGCGAAGACCAAGAACGCCGCGGCGCAGGCCGTCGAACCGGCGGCCCCCCCGGCCGCGCGCGCCGCGCCGCAGACGCCCGAGGAGCGCGAGGCCGCGATCAAGGCTCGCAAGCGAACTACGCTTTTGGCCTTCAATTTCGGCGCCATGCCGGCCCTTTTGCCGACGCTCTCCGACATGCTGTTCAACACCCACCTCGTCCTCAGGTTCGGTGGTAATTTCAATGTGATTCTCTTCGGTATTTTCACCGGAGCGATCGCGGCGGGAATTACCTGGATGATGAATCCGCCGAAGCGTGGGTGACGGCCTTGACCCGTAGTGGAATTCGCGCGAATTCCGTTCTGTCCTCGGAAACCTCAGCCATGCCTCAACCAGCGGACATCGGACTCATCGGACTCGCCGTCATGGGCGAGAACCTGGCCTTGAACATCGAGAGCCGCGGATATCGGATCGCGGTCTTCAACCGTACCACCCGCGTGGTCGACGACCTGATGGCGGGCCGAGCGGCGGGCAAGCGGTTTGTCGGCTGCCACTCGGTCGAGGAATTCGTCAAGGCGCTGGCCCAGCCGCGCAAGGTGCTGCTGATGGTCAAGGCCGGCCCGGCCGTCGACGCCCTGATCGAGCAGTTGCTCCCCTTGCTCTCCCCCGGCGACGTGATCATCGACGGCGGCAACACCCACTACGCCGACACCGAGCGGCGGACCAGGTACGTCGAGTCGAAGGGACTATCGTTCATCGGCACGGGGGTTTCGGGCGGAGAGGAAGGAGCGCTCTTGGGTCCCAGCCTGATGCCCGGCGGAAGCCCCGCCGCGTGGCCGCTGGTCAAGCCGATTTTCCAGGCGATTTCGGCCAAGGTCGGACCGAAGCGCGACATCCCTTGCTGCGAATGGGTCGGCCCGCGCGGCGCCGGTCACTACGTGAAGATGGTCCACAACGGCATCGAGTACGGCGACATGCAGTTGATCTGTGAAGCCTATTTCCTGCTCAGACGGGCGATGGGACTGACCAATGACGAGCTGTACGACGTGTTCGCCGAGTGGAACCGCGGCGAGCTGGACAGCTACCTGATCGAGATCACTCGCGACATCTTCAGCGTCAAGGATCCCCAGACCGGCAAGGACCTGGTCGACCTGATCGCCGACAAGGCGGGGGCCAAGGGGACGGGCAAGTGGATGAGCCAGCTCGCGCTCGATCTGGGCGTGCCCAGCACGCTGGTGACCGAGGCGGTGTATGCCCGCTGCCTGTCGGCCCTCAAGCCGGCGCGGCAACGAGCGAGTCATCTTCTGACCGGGCCGACCGGCCAGCTCAAGGGGGAGAAGCCGGCGTTCATCGAGGAAGTGCGGCAGGCCCTCTACGCGTCGAAGATTTGCAGCTACGCCCAGGGTTTCGTGCAACTGCAAGCGGCCGCGGCCGAACACGAGTGGCCGCTCGATTACGGCAACATCGCGCTTCTTTGGCGGGGCGGCTGTATCATTCGCGCCCGTTTCCTGGAGCGGATCAAGGATGCCTTCGACACCGACGCCAAGCTCGAAAACCTGCTTCTGGCGCCCTATTTCAGCGCCGCGGTCGAGAAAGCGCAAACCGCCTGGCGGCACGTGGTGATGACCGCCTTCGGACTGGGGATTCCCGCGCCCGCTTTCTCTACGGCGCTGACCTATTACGACGGCTACCGAAGCGAGCGCTTGCCGGCCAACCTATTGCAGGCCCAACGCGATTACTTCGGCGCCCACACCTACGAGCGCGTCGACAAAGAGGGGACGTTTCATACCGATTGGCTCAAGTTGCGCCGGCCGCCGGAGCCGGAAAGCGCGCGGGGAGACGGGGATTGATATTCACATTTGCCGAATACCAGGCGATGGATCTTGATCCCCGAGTCGCTGGGCGATCCACTCCGGCGAGACGAACCGCCAAAGCAGCGTTCTCAGGTTCTGTCGCATCGCCGCCGCTACATCCGCCTCACTTTCCACCGGCGATTCATTCCCCTCGTCCCCTCTTCCCCTCTTCCCCTTTTCCCGCTCCACTTCCGCCTCCCGCATTCCACCCCACCACAGCCTCGCCGGCCAACCGTACAATTCTGCCGACGCATTGAACCGCTCCGCCACACGCAACGCCCAAAGTGCCCCGAATGAGTCGCGGAATTCAAGCCAGAGGCGGTCGATCGGCCGACACGGAAGGCGCCGGCGTCCTGAATTCTTGCGAATCCAACCACGTGGCACCGGGCGTCGCACCAGCCAGATGGCCGCCGTGGCCAGCGCCAGCCCCGCCAATGGCCAGGTGCCGGAGGGGCGGTTCGCAACCCCAGGCAGATAGCCGGCGAGCCAACCCAATTGCGCCAGTCCCGCCAGGAACGCCGCGGGCCAAACGCTCGTCGGCAGATGGTTGGCAAGCTGCGACGACAGCAAGATCGCCAGCAGCAATCGCCATGCGGCGTGGGGTGCCGGCGGCGCGCCGGAGTCGAAAACGAAAGCCTTGCCGATGGGCAGTGCCAACAGCAGCAACAGGGCCAGCACGATCCACTGCCAGGCGCGGTCCTGCGGACGTTTGGCGCCGAGTAGGGCCACGAAAGGGGCCAAGGTCGTGACGCCGGCCAAATAGCGCACGTGGTCCGCGCCGACGGGCGATAGATCGACGGACGGCCAGGCGACAATCACTTCGCCGACGGCAAGCGTGGCGAACGAAAAGCACGCCCATCGCCAGGGCGCTAGTAACGTAGTGCCGCGCAGTTCTCGATCGGTCCGGAGCAAGCCGATCCCGCCGGCAACCGCCAGCGCGATGGCAATCGAAACCGCGGTCCAACCATTTGCGATCGCCGCGTCGGTTGGGTTCCATGCTTCCATCGTCACTCTTTACGCCCACGGCGCAGCTTAACAGCCCCAAGAGTCGCCCATGCTTGCCAGGCCGTGTGCGGCCGGTTTCCAAGGGTGCCATAAATGAACTGAAATCGCAAGAGTTCGGGGCGTTGCCGTGCCGCACACGTCGCAATTCTCACGAGTTCCGCTGCGCTTGGCGGCTCGACATTTTTTTGAAAATTTCATTTGCCCGAGCTCGAATCGTCGGGCATGTTTCTTGGGGCGGTGCATTGAACCGAGCAAGGAGCTCAACCATGAAATGGAATTCGTCGAGTGCGACATGGATTGGGGCAGCCATCATGGCGGTGTTGGCCGGTGGAGCGGCCGTCGACGCCGGTGCCGCCGTAAAGGCCAAGCAAGAGACCGCCAACGGTAACACCGGCGCCTCCAACGACCCCTGGTCGGGCTACGGCAATGGCGGCGGAGGTAATGCCGCCAGCGCGTATTCGGGTGTGAATTTCTACCCTCAGTACCCCAGCCTCGACGGTGGCGGCCCAACGGGCGGCTACGGTGGCGGACCCTGCTGCAATGGCGTGTGGGACGGCTATTGCGCCGAAAAACGGCAATGGTGCGAGTGCCGCGTGAAACACCGTTCGCGGCCACTCGGTCGTGGCGCCGGCCCGTGCTGCCCAAACGGATGCGGCCAATCGGCGTGCTCGCCCGCGGCACCGGTCTGCCATGCGGCGCCGTGCAAACGTTGGCAGGGGCTTTTCCATCGCTGCCGGAAACCCTGCGCGCCTTGCGCCGCCGGCGCTTACGGGGTGGTGGAAGACTCCGCGGCGCCCGTCGAATCGGCCGCGCCCGCCGAGGGACCGGCACTTGAGCCTGTTCCCGACGAGCAGAAATAATCGCGCGGACAACTCGTCGTTTTTGTTTCAAGAGTACCGCTCCGCCGACACGATACAATTGTTATAACGTTGCCGGGAGGGCGGGACAGGCTTTCCTGTCCCGTTTCAGGATAGAGGTCATGGCAGATCGACGGATCGAATTGCCATGACCTTTTTCATGCGCCTTCGGACGGCGGCGTCCCCGTCGACCCCAACGGGAAATCGAAATCGACTTGCCGCTGGCGGAGATCTACGAGTCGGTGGAGTTCAGCGCCGAACCGGAAGAAGACGGGTAGGGCCTTCCCCTGCGGAAGGGATCGCCGGATTATGCCTTCCCAGGGTCATACCTAGCCTGGCCCCGAACCGGGCTCGTGGCGGGGGTCGTGTGGCGCGAACAGGGCCAGAATCCCTCCGAGGAACAATGTCCCCGCCAGTGTCAGCGTTCCCCAGGTGTGACTCCCCGTGGCGTCGCGGATCAGGCCCACGGTGCTGGGCCCCAAAATGCCGCCGATGTTGGCCACCGAGTTGATCAGCGCGATTCCCGCGGCCGCGGCCGCGCCGCTCAGGAACGAGGTCGGCAGCGACCAGAATGGCGGCAACATGCTCACCATGCCCATCATCGCCAGGCACAATCCCATTAGGCCCAACGACGGCGATACGGATACGGCCACGAGCAACCATCCGCCGGCCGCCGCCAGCGCCGGGATCGCCACGTGCAGACGGTATTTCCCGGTCCGGTCCGACAAGGCGCCATTGACCAGCATCGCAATCAGCCCGCACACGCTGGGTAGCGCCGCGAGAACACCGATCTCGACGTTGTTGCAGCCCGGAAAACGCAGGCGAATGAGCTCCGGCAGGTACAGGCCCCCGGCGTTGCTGCTGAACGCGACCGTGGAATACAACAGGATCAGGAACCAGATCCGCGGGTCGACGAGGGCGCGGAGGATGTCGGTCCCGTGGCGCTGTTGCCGATGCTCATCCTCCTGGCGCATCCGCTCGACGAGCCAGGATCGCTGGTCGTGGGCGAGCCAGCGCGCCTGATCGGGCCGATCGGTCAGGTAGAACAGCACGCAGGCGCCGAGAACCACCGAAGGAATGCTTTCGAGCAAAAAGACCCACTGCCAGCCGTGCAGCCCACCCACCTGGTCCAGGTACTGGATGATGGTGCCAGAGAGCGGGTTGGTGACGATTCCGGCCACGGCGTTCGCGGCCATAAAGCCGGCCACCGCTCGCGTGCGCTGGCGAGTGGGAAACCAGGCAGTCAAGTAGAAGATGATGCCGGGAAAGAAGCCCGCCTCGGCGACTCCCAACAGGATGCGAACGGTGTAAAAGCTCGAGGGCCCGCTCACCAGCATCGTGGCGCCGGAGACGAGCCCCCAACTGATCATGATGCGTGCGATCCAGACGCGCGCCCCGGTACGGCGAAGGATGAGGTTGCTGGGAACTTCGAAGAGCAGGTAGCCGAAGTAGAACAGTCCGGTGCCGACGCCGTAGGCCGTGTCCGACATCTTCAGGTCGGACTGCATGGACAGCTTGGCGAAGCTTACATTGCTACGGTCGATGAGATTGCAGATGTACAGAAGCAGCAGAAATGGAAGCAACCGCAGGGTCACCTTGCGCATCGTCGCGGCGTACAGCGC
>DATLQY010001153.1:0-9315 GCA_035534975.1 Pirellulales bacterium | reverse complement strand
GGCGCCGAAGCCCAGTAATCCATGCTTGCCATAGCGATCCGTCTCCAGCCCCGCTCCCAGGCCCCGCCAGTAATAAATTATTATACCTATACATATTACTAAATCAATAGGCTGGCACGATTAAATCGACAGACTCCCAGCGCTGGCGGCCATTCTCAACGATTTGCGCGTGCGCGAGATTCTGGCCGGCCGCGGCCTGCGGATACCAAACGAGACGGTGTTCGTCGGCGGGTTGCACAACACGGCGGTCGACTCGGTCACGTTCCTCGATCTCGATCTGTTGCCGAAATCACATTTTCAGGATGTCGCGGCGGCCCAGAAAACACTCGACGAAGTCTGCGAGCGCAACGCTCACGAGCGCTGCCGCCGGTTCGACTCGGCGCCGCTCGATCTTTCCCTGGAGGCGGCCCACCGCCACGTCGAAGGCCGATCGGAAGACCTGGCCCAGACGCGGCCGGAGTTTGGCAATTCCACCAACGCGATTTGCGTCGTCGGCCGCCGTGGACGCACGCGCGGGCTTTACCTCGACCGCCGCAGCTTCCTGGCTTCGTACGATCCGACCCAGGACGACGCCGAGCACACGATCCTGGCGCGGATCCTGGCCGCCGCCGTCCCGGTGTGCGAAGGCATCAACATGCAGTACAACCTTTCGTACATCGACAACCCGGGTTGGGCTTGCGGCACCAAGCTGCCCCACAACGTGACCTCGCTTTTGGGTGTGATGAACGGCGCGGCCAGCGACCTGCGTCCGGGCTTGCCCTGGCAGAGCGTCGAGATTCACGAGCCTGTCCGCCTGCTGTTCGTGATCGAAACCACGCCGCAGGCCATGCTCGACATCATGGACCGCAACCCGGTCATCGGGCGCATCCTTCGAAACGGCTGGGCCCAATTGGCCGTGCTGAATCCCGATTCGGAGGAAATCAGGGTCTTCACGAGGGGGGAGTTTCGGGTGTACCGTGCGGAGACCACCCAACTGGCCAAGGCGGCCTCGTCCGCCGACTGGTACCGTGGTTGGCGCAACCACTTGGGCTTCGCGGCCATCGAATCCTGACCAACGCCTCAAATGACCCACGAGCAACAAGAATTCTTGATCCAGGTGCTTGGGCTGGCGGTGGTCGTCGCACCCTCCGTGATGGTGATCTGCGTGGGGTTGCCGTCTCTGGTGGGTCGACCGTTGGCCGAGCAGACGACCGCTCGCATTCTCCAATCGGCGATCGCCACGGGACTCGTCGCGGCATTGGCGATCCTCGGCTTGATGCTTTCCCTTGGAACGCGGCACGTGCCCATCGAGCTGGGCAATTGGGTAGTGATCACGGACTATCACTTCTCGATCAAGTTCGTCTTCGACCGGCTTTCCGTACCATTCGTGATCTTCTCGTTCGTCTTGTGCGGCGTGATCGGCGCGTTTGCCAACCGCTACATGCACCGCGAACGGGGTTATAACCGCTTCTTCGTGTTTTATGCGGTGTTCGTGCTGGGAATGGTCGTGACCGCATTGGCGGGCACGATCGAGACGTTGTTCGCGGGATGGGAGTTGGTCGGGCTTTCGTCCGCCTTGCTCGTCGCTTTCTATCACGACCGTACGGCGCCGGTGCGCAACGGCTTGCACGTGTGGGCCGTCTATCGCATTTCCGACGCGGCGCTTTTGATCGCGGCCGTGGTGATGCACCACCTGACCGGCGAGGGCGACTTCGACAAGCTCACGGGCCTCACCTCCGGCGGCTTCTGGCCCGAGGGAACGGCGCAGCTCGACCCGCCGCACGCTTTGGCGGTCGGCCTGTTGCTGCTGGACGCCGCCGCGGCCAAATCGGCGCTGGTGCCGTTTTCGGGATGGCTGCCGCGCGCGATGGAAGGGCCCACGCCTTCGAGCGCCGTGTTCTACGGCGCCTTGTCGGTACACCTGGGGGCCTTTTTGCTGCTGCGGGTCAGCCCGATCCTCGATGTCTCGCCCACCCTCAGCGCCTCGGTCGTCTGCGTGGGCCTGGTGACGGCCGTCTTCGCGGCTTTTGCCGGGCGAGTGCAGACCGACATCAAGAGCGCACTCTCGTTCGCTTCGCTGACGCAGGTAGGCATCATCGTGACCGAGATCGGCCTGGGGTTGCGCTACATTGCTCTGATCCACATCATCAGCCACGGCTTCCTGCGTACTCTCCAGTTCGTGCGGGCGCCGACGCTTTTGCTCGATTACCGCAACATGGAAAATGCCATTGGTTCGAGCTTGCCTCGCCTGTCAGGTTCCTGGGAGAGTTTGATCCCCGCGAGGTTCCGGGCCTGGTTTTACCGGCTGGCCCTGGAGCGAGGCTATCTTGACGCCTGGTTGGCCGATTGGATCGTCCGCCCCTTCATTCGCGCCTTCCAATGGTGCGACGCGATGGAGCGGCGCTGGATCAGCTTTTTGGCCGGTCGCCGCGCCCTGGAGTCGGATCGTCTTGGGCCGAATTCGGAGACCGGAGACGATCTCGCATGAATGAATTGCACTTCCCCTGGCTGGGCCTGGCGATTCTGATCCCACTCGTCGGGTCCGGCTGGGTCGGCCGACTGCGCGATGCGGACCTTGGCCGTAAGTGGTGCCTGGTATTTTGCGGGGCGACGTTGGTTTGCGCCCTTGGAGCCTGGTTGGATTTCGCGCTACTTGAGGTTTCCGAAGCGGACGAACGCGGAAACGTGCTGTCGGGCATGTTCGGCGTTGAATTGCTCGTGGTCGACCAGCTCAGTGCCCCTTTGTTGCCCATGACGGCCTTGATTTACGCCCTGACCACGGTCGCCACGGTGCGGACCAAGGTCCGGCGATTCTCCTTCGGCTGGACCTTGGCTTCCGAGGCGATCGCGATGGCGACCTTCAGTTGCAAGGATCCCTGGGTGTTGGTCACGCTCCTGGTGGCCGGTGTGGTTCCTCCGTACCTGGAGTTGCGTGCCCGCGGCAAGCCCACACGGGTTTTTCTCCTGCACATGGCCGCCTTCGTCGGACTGTTGGTGTTGGGACAGGCGCTGGTCGACCATGAGGCGGGCCAGCGCAGCCACAGTTTGTGGGCTGTCGCGCCGTTGCTCGGCGCCGTTTTGGTGCGTTGCGGCATCGTGCCGTTCCATTGCTGGATGACCGACATGTTCGAACACGCGACGTTCGGCACCGCGCTGTTGCGGGTCACGCCCATGGTGGGGGCCTACGCGGCGTTCCGTCTGCTGCTTCCCATAGCGCCCGACGCGGTCTTGCACGGCCTGGGCTGGATCTCACTGGTGACGGCCATTTATGCCTCGGGCATGGCCCTTGTCCAGCGCGAAGCGAGGCGGTTTTTCTGCTACCTGTTTCTGAGCCATTCGGCGCTGGTCCTGGTGGGGTTGGGCACGGTGGTCTCGCCGGCGGGCCATTTGGACATCGCGGGCACGGTACCGCCCGGCGCGGCGGAGATCTCCGCGATCGGACTCACGGGAGCGTTGTGCGTTTGGTTATCGGTGGGATTGGCGCTCACCGGCCTGGGGCTCACACTGCGCGCCCTCGAAGCCCGCCGTGGCCGACTGTCGATGGTCGAGTTTCAAGGACTCTACGAACACACGCCCAATCTAGCCATGTGCTTCGCCTTGACGGGCCTGGCCAGCGTGGGCTTTCCGGGCACCTTCGGGTTCGTGGGAACCGAGATCTTGATCGACGGCGCGGTCGAGGCGTTTCCTTACGACATCGGCATTGCGGTCGTCATCGCGGCGGCCATCAATGGGATCGCGATCGTGCAAGCGTACTTTCGTCTTTTCACGGGCACACGTTACGCCTCATCGGTGTCGCTCCTGATCCGCGCCCGCGAGCGCTACGCGGTACTGGGATTGGCGGCGCTGATTCTGGTCGGCGGTCTGAATCCGCAACCCGGCGTCGCCTCGCGTTTCGCGGCCGCGGAAGAACTGCTGCGTCAGCGAGCGGCGCTTGCGGCCGGTCCGCCGCAGGTGGGCCGTCATACGTCGCGGGAATTCTCCGACGACCGATAATGCTGCCGTTCGTCGTCACTTGGCGCTCGGCCCTCGACACGCCCAAACGAAACCCGGCGCCTACGGCAGCAAGTCGGCGACGGCGAGCGTGCCAATCGAATTGCCGTCGAGCGAAACGGTAAGCGTTCCCTTCTCGCCGACGACTCGCCGCTTCGCATAGCGTGCCGCTCGTCGTCGGCCGGCCGGCTCGGGCTTCGTGTTTACCTCGACTTGCCGGTCAACGAGATTGACGATCCAATACTCGGGAATTCCGGCAGCAGCGTAGATTGCCAGCTTGAGCATTCGATCGGATCGCAAACTCGAATCAGCGACCTCGATGACAAGACCGACGTCGGCGGCGATGGGATGCCGCCGGCGGTAATCTTGCAGCCTTCCGCGAATGACTGCCAGATCGGGTAAGGGCTCACTGTCGGCGAGTGTGATGGGTTGTTGGGACCGGGCATGCCATCCCGCGGGCAAGAGCCGCGCGAAAACGTCCGTGCCCGAGTTCACGGTATAGGCGTGTTCGGGACCGATCGGCGGCAAATGATATACCCGTCCTTCCAGAAGTTCGACGCGGTCGTCAGCGGCCAGGAGTCCGTCGGCGATCATACGGTGGTACTGCTCGACCGAGAAACGGTAGGGCGCCGTTGGCGGGCCGTTGGAGGGCGGCGGTTGCGCTATGCTCATCGTCCTCGTTTTTTAATCATTTGGCCAACCCATGGTCGACGAACTCGTCGCGATGACTTGGGGAAGGTTTATCAAGGGGCCAGGCACAATCAAGGCACGTCCGAAATAGGATTATGGCAGGTTGGAAACCTGCCCCACGTCGTCATTCTACCCCAAGCTTAGCGTTACCGTCTTGGTTTCAGTGTAGGCTTCCAGCCCCTTTTCGCCCAGCTCGCGGCCCAGGCCCGACATCTTGAACCCGCCGAACGGCGCCGCGGCGTCGAACACGTCGTAGCAATTGATCCAGACGGTGCCGGCCTTGATCTTGGCCGCCAGATGATGGGCCTTGGATACGTCGCGCGTCCAGACCGCCGCGGCCAATCCGTAGAACGTGGCGTTCGCCCGTTCGATGATCTCGTCGACGTCCTTGAATTTCAAAATCGACATTACGGGCCCGAAGATCTCATCCTTGGCGATCGACATCTCGTCGTTGACGCCGGCGAACAACGTCGGCTCGATGTAAAAGCCGCGGTCGCCGAACCGCTTGCCGCCCGAGAGGCACTGGGCGCCTTCCTTCTTTCCCAGGTCGATGTAATGCAGGATCTTGTCGAACTGCGCCTTGTCGACCTGCGGCCCCTGCTCGGTGGCCGGGTCGAGCGGGTCGCCCAGCTTGCGGGTCTTGTTCATGGCGACGATGCTGTCGACGAACTTGTCGTAGACCTTCTCCTCGACGAACAGCCGGCTGCCCGCACAGCAGCACTGTCCCTGGTTGAAGAACAAACCGAAGTGCGAGCCGACGGCGGCCGCCTTGAGATCCGCATCGGCGAACACGATGTTCGGGCTCTTGCCGCCCAGCTCGAAAGTCAGCCGCTTCAAGGTTTGCGACGCGTCGCGCATGATGACTTGCGCCGTCTTGTATTCGCCGGTGAAGGCCACCTTGTCGACGCCCGGGTGCTTGACGATCGCGGCCCCGGCGGTGGGTCCGTAGCCGGGCACGACGTTGATCACGCCGTCGGGAATGCCCGCCTTCTGCGCCAGCCGCGCCAGCCGCAAGCACGTCAGCGGTGTCTGCTCGGCCGGCTTCATCACGACCGTGCAGCCCGCGGCCAGCGCCGGGCCCCACTTCCAGCAGGCCATCAAAATCGGGAAATTCCAGGGGATGATCTGGCCCACGACGCCCACGGGTTCGCGGCGGGTATAGGTGAAATAGTTGCCGCGAACGGGGATCGTCTGGCCGTGGATCTTGTCGGCGTAACCGGCGTAATACCGGAGGCAGTCGATCGACAGGGGCAGGTCGGCCGCCTTCGCGTCGCGGATCGGCTTGCCGTTGTCGAACGTCTCGAGCGCCGCCAGTTCATCCTGCTCTTCCTCGATCAAGTCGGCCAGTTTGTGCATCAACCGACCCCGGTCGCGGGCGTCCATCCGGCCCCAAGGTCCATTTTCCAGCGCGTCGCGCGCGGCGGCCACCGCCGCGTCGACGTCTTCGGCGTCCCCTTCGGCCACCTGGGCGATCACTTCCTCGGTGGCGGGGTTCACGGTTTCGAACGTCTTGCCGCTGGCCGCCGGCACCCAGCGGCCGCCGATCAAGCATTCGGTCTGACGGATTTTTGGTTCGGCCACGGAATTCATGGATTTCATGACGGTCGCCATCGTTTACCTCCTGAGCGATGAGTGGATCGGAAGGCGTTTTTCGCCAGGTACTGATTGTATCGCGCGGTCGCATCCAGGGCCAATCCCCGAACCAGTCGGTCACGAGCGGCGTAATTGACATTGACGACACGGCTACGGGCAGTTTTTTCTCGTCCGGGATTCCCGTTCACCCGCCGTGTTTCGCAGGATGCGACGACGCTGGACCGCGAGCAGAAGAGGTGGCGGAATTCGTAAGAATTCCGGGCGTCGCAGCGGTCGGTCGGAACTCTCACGCGCTTCCGCTTCAGGTGCGAGTAGCGGAATTCGTAAGAATTCCGATCGTCGAGGGCCGTCTCGGTCGGAACTCTCACGAGTTCCGCTACAGGCGTGAGTCTGGCAACGGCTGTAGCGATTGTACCGGCGTCCACGTGGAAACTTTTGGCGGCGTTTTGACCGCGGGCCAATCGTGTCCTATACTCGTGGAGCCGGAAACTTAGACCCTTTTTGGCCGCGTCGTTTACGTACAGGCCGGTTTATCTCCCGCGAAGGATGCGACACACCATGCGATTCCGGGTCCCCCTCGTAACCTGGTTCTTGCTGTCGGCGACCGTATTGGCCGGCCCTCCCCTTTCGGCGCAGTCGGCGCCCGCGATATCCGCCGCCGCGACGGCACCCGAAACGACCAATCTTGGCGATATCTTCGACCGAGGCCGCACGCTCGAAGGCGACCGGCGCTGGGGCGAGGCACTCACGCTTTACGAAGATGCCCTGAGGCAATTCCCCGCCGACCGGCAACTCGAGCAGCGATTGCGTCTCAGCCGTATCCACTACGACCTGGGCCGTCGTTACAACGATCGCAGTTTCCGCGATTCGCTCGCCGCGCTGTCGGTTCGGCAGGCCCAGGAGCTTTACGGCGAGGTGCTGCTGAAGATCCAGTCGTACTACGTCGACGCCCCCGACTGGCGGCAACTTGCCGAACAGGGCATGGTGGACCTCGAACTGGCACTGGGGGACCCGCTCTTCGTCGAAACCAACCTGCGCGACGTGCCGACGGCCCGCATCGGCCGTTTCCGCCGGCAGGTGCGCGATCTTCTGGGGAGGCATGATCTCAGCAGCCGCAACGCGTTGCAGAACCTGGCGGCAACGGCGGCGAGGCTCGCCCGCGGCCAGATCGGACTGCCCGAAGCGGTTGTATGGATGGAGTTTACCTGCGGCGCCACGAACTCCTTGGACAACTATTCCACGTTCTTGACAGCGGGGCAGCTCAATGAGGTCTATTCGCAGATCGAGGGCAACTTCGTCGGTTTGGGCATCGAGCTGAAGGCCGCCGATGGGGCCCTGCAGATCGTCAAGGTCATAACCGGAAGTCCCGCCGAACGCGGCGGCATTCAGCAGGGCGACAAGATCACGATGGTCGATGGGCAATCGACCGCCGAATTCTCGACCGACCAGGCCGCCAATCTGTTGCAAGGCCGCGAGGGGAGCGTGGCCGACGTGACCGTGGTCACACCCGGACGAGCGCCAAGGCAACTCCACATCCGCCGCGAGCACGTCGAGGTGCCCAGCATCGACGACGCCCGGATCGTCGATTCGACCTTCGGCATTGCGTACCTCAAGCTGACTTGTTTCCAGAAGACGACCACCCGCGACCTGAACGACGCGCTCTGGAAACTGCACGGAGTCGGGATGAAAAGCCTGATCATCGACCTGCGAGGCAACCCGGGCGGGTTGCTGACCACGGCGGTCGACGTGGTCGACAAGTTCGTCGGCCGCGGCGTGATCGTCTCGACCCGCGGCCGCAGCCGTCAGGAAGACGCCAGTTACTCGGCCCGCGAGTCGGGCACCTGGCCCGTGCCCCTGGTGGTCATGATCGACGGCGAAAGCGCCAGCGCCAGCGAAATTTTCGCCGGGGCGATCCGAGACCACCACCGCGGCACGATCGTCGGCGAGCGGAGCTACGGCAAAGGCTCCGTTCAGGGCATCTTTCCGCTGGGTCATGCCAACGCCGGGCTGAGGCTGACCACGGCCAAGTTTTATTCGCCCAAGGGAAAACCGTTCAGCGGTGTGGGCGTCGTGCCCGACATCGTCGTGCCGCACCGCGTCGCCCGCGTCGACCTCGACGCCGAACAGACCAACGACGCCGACGACGCATTGGATACCGCCGTTCGCGCCGCCCGCAAGGAGCTGGCTAGCCCGGGCGCGTCGGGAGTGACGCGGTGATCGTGGGGTAAGTTTCCAAGCGGCCGTAAACCCAAGAGCGCGGTGGTTCCCAGGCTAGGAGGGTTGTTTCCGTGTCCCGCACGCGCCGGCCACGGCGCAACCGGTCGCGCAGCTTTGGCAGCCTTGACCGGAGGCTTCGTCCGTGCCGCAGCCCGGCCCGCAGCCTTCGGTCAGCGTGTCGGCGAACGCCTGGAATTGCACCTGCGTGTCGTAGATGGCCGCCAACTCACGCGTGACGGCTTCCAATTCGGGCGTCTGACGCCCTAGAAAATAGAACACCAGCGTGCGGCCGTCGAAGAGGTGCTCGACGTCCACCAGCGACACGTCGAGATTGAGCTCCTTTAATCGGCCGGCGCAGGCGGAGTAGGCCGCCTCGCGGTTCTTTCGCAAGCGTACTTCGAGCAACTGGTCTTCGATCGACATTCCGCGAAGGATCACTCCATCCTGCGCGGCCGCGCTGCTCTCGCCGAAGGGCGGTGCCAAGACTTCGCCAACCTCCAACCCCCGCGCGGTCCGCACGACGACCCTTCGATCGCGCGGGTAGCGCGCCGCGTCGACCGCGGCAAATCGGCCGACCTGGGAGAATGCGCCGACGCGAACGAGGTGAAGACGAGCCATGTTTTCATTCTGGCAGACGATCGCGGCCCTGCCAAGCCCACAGCAGTTAGCACCCGATTCAGTGTTTCTTGCGCGTGTTGGCTGATAGCTGTGTAGTTGGCTATAGATAGGAAAAGAGCGGGGACGCCTCGAAAGCGGTTTAGAGTGGAGTTGTTGAATTCCCCCCAAACCCCGTTACAGGAGGTCGTCCCCGTGAGTAAGAGCAAAGCGTATCGTTCGACGGATGTC
>DATLQY010001152.1:0-5600 GCA_035534975.1 Pirellulales bacterium | reverse complement strand
CGAATCGTCGCCGACTCGCAGTTCGTCGACGACGAGGAGTTCATCAATCTGGCCCAGGAAGACCAGTTCAAGGACGTAAAGGAAGTCACCGACGTTGGTAAAGATGGCAAGACGACCGAGGTCGCCCGCTGGGTACCGGTCGTGCCCGACGAGGTCGGCAACATCGTGTCGCACCGCGGCCATCCGGTCCGCGAAAACAAAAAGGGCGAGACGGAAGTGCTGGTGCTGTTGGACAAGCAGAACGTGACCGGCGAGTTCTTGACCGGCGCCACGGCCGGCAGCGACGAAAACGCCCAGCCCTGCGTACACTTCAAGTTCAACCCGCTGGGGGCAAAACGGTTCGGCCGGCTGACCTCGAACAATCTGCCCGACTCGATCGACGAAAAACGGGCCCACAAGCTGGCCATCATTCTCGACGGCCGCTTGCACTCGGCCCCCTTCATTCGCAGCCGCATCGACGATCAGGGACAGATCACCGGCCGCTTTACGAACGAGGAGACCGGCCGGTTGGCCGACGTCCTCACCGCCGGCAGCCTTCCGACCACGCTCCGCGAGGAGCCGACCAGCAGCATGCATATCGGGGCCACGTTGGGAGAAGACACGATCACCAAGGGCGTCTGGTCGATGGTCTGGTCGACCGTAGCCGTCGTGATCTTCATGGTGCTCTACTACCGTTTCGCGGGCATCGTGGCCAACCTGGCGTTGCTGCTGAACGTGCTCTTGATCCTGGCCTTCATGATCCTGTTCAACGCGGCCTTCACGTTGTCGGGCCTGGCCGGCTTGGCCCTGACCGTGGGCATGGCCGTCGACGCCAACGTGCTGATTTACGAACGGATGCGCGAGGAGCTCGCGCGAGGCGCCACGTTGCGGATGGCCATTCGCAACGGTTTCGAGCGCGCGACCACGACGATTGTCGACTCCAACGTCACGACCTTGATTTCGGCGCTGGTGCTCTGGTTCATCGGCACCGATCAGGTCAAGGGGTTCGCCGTGACCTTGATCCTGGGCATCGTGATGAACCTGTTCACCGCGATCACTTTCACACGGCTGATCTTCGACGTCGCTGAAAAGCACCGCTGGATCACGCAGCTCAAGATGTTGAAGATCATGGAGAACCCCCATTTCGACTTCATCGGCAAGCGCAAGCTGGCCATTAGCTTTTCGCTGCTCTTGATCGGGGCCGGCCTTGCCGGCGTGTTCCTGCGGGGGCGCGGCCTGCTGGACATCGACTTCACCGGCGGCGTCTCGGTGCAAACGCTGTTCGAGAAAAAACAGGAAATCGCCGACATCCGCGGCAAGGTCGAGATGCTGCCGGACGTGACCGTGCAATCGGTCGACTTGGGCGACGAGGAGAAGGGGCACCGGTTCCTGATCGTGACCTCGATGTCGGAGATCGACGAGTCGAACCCACCGCCGACGGGCCCCAAGACGAACATCGCCCTGGTGGAAAAGACGCTCAAGGAAGTTTTCGAAGACCCCGACCATCAACTGGCGTACAACCATCTGACCTGGACCGGCCTGAAGCCGCACGGCGGGTCGAAACCGGCGTCTGAAGACAGGTCCGATGGCGACGCCAAGCCCACCACCGGCACGCAGGATCCGGTCGAAGCAGGCGAAACCGATACACCTGACGACGGCACCGGTGAAGCGGCTCCGCCCGACGAGCCCAAGGCCGATGACGGCGCGATGCGTCGTGCCGGAGACGAGAGTTTGCTCGCACTGGCTCTCGATCCGGACGCCGGCACGCTGGCGGGGCGTGCGGGGGACGTCATACTGACCGCGGTCAGGTATGAGACATTCAAGTTTCTGCCGCACGTGGCACGTAGGGTGGGACAAGACCGCGGAGCGGGCGCCGGCCCACCATTGCCCGACGATGGTGGGCCGTCGCTCGCCAAGGGCGAGCTTGTCCCACCCTACAATTACGAATCGCGAAAATCTCTCATTCCTGGCCGCGTGAAGTTTAGCCCCGCGGCGAGTACGCTGTTGGCGCAGGCCCCAGACGCTGACGAGGCCGCGGAAGAGCCAGACACCGCCGCCGAAGAAAACGCCGAGACCAGCGAGACCACCGACGCCGGTCAGGACTCGAGCACCAAGACGTCCGAGGGCGACGAGAATTCAGGCGCTCCCAAGGAGATGGACGACGACATGGCGGACGACGATTTGACATCCGGCGAGTCGTCGGGCGAGAAGGCCAAGCCGGCGGGAACAGAAAGCGCTGGGACACCGGCGACCAAGACGCCCCTCAAGAAGATCGACCCTTATGCCGGCGGAACGGAAGTCAAGCTCGCGTTTACCGACGGCAAACCCGAGGACCTGAAAACCAAGCCCACACCGATCAATCACGACACCCTGGGCGAAGAGATCAAGCAAGCGCTCGTCGCGTGCCGCTTTTCCAAGGACGTCGCGTTCAAGTTGGACAATGCCGAATACGAAAGCGGCAGCGACAAGCGGTTTGCCGACTGGACGTTGACGATCGCCCTGCCGGGCGAGCAGACCGAATCGTTGCTCAAACAGATCCAGCAGAAGCTGGCTCAGGAGAAGTTCTTCCCCTCGTCGAACCGAGTCGGAGCGAGCGTGGCGTTCAACACGCAGGCCCAAGCCACTTTGGCCCTGTTGGCCAGCCTGGTGATGATCGTTGTGTACGTCTGGATACGCTTCCAGCAGGTGAGCTTTGGCTTCGCCGCGGTGTTGGCCGTGATCCACGACGTGCTGGTGGCCCTGGGCGCGCTGGCTTTGAGCTTTTGGTTGGCCAATTTGCCGTTCATGGAAAAGTTATTGATTGAGCCGTTCAAGATCAATCTGCCGATCATCGCCGCGTTCTTGACGATCATCGGTTACTCGATCAACGACACGATCGTGATTTTCGACCGCATCCGCGAGATCCGCGGCAAGAGCCCCGACTTGGGGCCCGACCTGGTGAACCTCTGCGTCAACCAGACGTTGAGCCGCACCTTGCTCACTTCTTTGACGGTGTTCATCGTGGTCTTGATCCTGTACGTCTTCGGCGGCCTGGGTATTCACGGTTTCGCCTTCACCCTGGTGGTCGGCACGATCAGCGGCACCTACAGCACGGTCTACATCGCCACGCCGGTGTTGATCTGGATGAACAAATCGAAGGCCGCCGGCGGCGCCTCGAGCGGCGGCCCCTCCAGCAGTTCGACTGTAAAGTCCAAGCCGACCGTTCCGTCGGTGACCGGCCGCTGACCCGACGATTGCGTGATCCGCAGGGTGGGACGAGATCCGGGGCACCCGCGCAGGGCGTGGGCGATCGCCGGCGCACCATTGCCGCAATCCACCGCCCGTGACGTCAGTGTTCCACACGGGCGGTTTCGTCTCGACACATCTCACGAAACCTGCTACAAGCCCGCCCGGTGCATTTCTCAACGCTCCCAGAGAGCCTGCCGAGGTCATCGTTTTACGGATGACTTCCCATTGGCCGTGCTGACAGTTCAACTCCCGGAGGAACCCTATGCGGTACGTCGCCTTCGTTTGCTTGTCGTTCGTCTTGTCCGGCGATGCCGTCGCCGATGAGCCGGCGCCGCTGCCCGCCGAGCCGAGCGTTTCTTGCCCCGCGACGTGTCCAGCGGCCACTTGCTCGGAGGCCGAGCGGATTCGCCATTTGTTCGAAGCAGCGGCGCACCTGGCCGCGGCCGGCAGACACGACGATGCCACGCGCTTGCGCTCGGAGGCCGAAGGGGCCAGGCAACGCTTGTTGACCGCAAAGTTGGCCGAGTTGGCCAGTTTACACGCCGAAATCGAGCGGCTCCGCGCCGCGCACCGCGAGTTGGCGCCGCCTTGCGAGTGCGCATTCGCCGGTCAGCAACCATGCCCCCACGCAGTGGTCCGACCGACGAAAGGGGAAGACGTCACGCTGAATCATCCGAACGTCACCGAGTATTGGGACCTCTCCCTCGACGAGGCCATACGGACCGCCTTGGCCAACGCCAAAGTGCTGCGCAATCTGGGTGGTATGCTCTTCACGCCTTGCACACAGAACAACCAACCGTCGAACCAGTTCCCCGGCAATCAACAGAGCGACATCGAAGCCGAGGTCCGGCACCCGTTGTTGCAGGGGGCCGGATTCGATTTCAACATCCCCACTCCCGACAGCAACGCCGGCATTTTCGCCGGCCAGGCAACCAACGGCCCGGTCCAGAACCCGAACTGCCGTCGCGGCACGGACAACGGCATGGTCTTGGCGCGGATCAACGTCGATATCAGCCTGGCCGACTTCGAGGCCGGCGTGCGGAACTTCTGCGGCGACCTGGAGCGCGCCTACTGGGACCTTTACTACCATTATCGCAACCTTGAGGCCGTTCAGGCCGGCCGCGACGGCGCGCTACGAACCTGGCACAAAGTCCAGGCCCTTCGTGAGTGTGGCGCCAAGGGGGGCGAGTCCGAAAAGGAAGCCCAGGCCAGCGAGCAGTACCACCTGTTCCGCGCCCAGGTCGAAAACTCGTTGGGCTTGCTCTACACGGCCGAAAGCCGGCTGCGCTACATGATGGGACTGGCCCCGGCCGACGGCCGCCTCGTCCGCCCCAAGGACAAGCCGACCACGGCCGAGGTCAAATTCGATTGGAAAGAGATCCTGCCCGAGGCCCTCAACCGCGGCGTCGAACTGAGGAAACAAAAAGAGGTCGTCAAGCTCAATGAAATGATCCTGATCGCCTCACGCAACTACCTGATGTCCCACGACCGTTGGGACGACGTCGACGGCCAGACGAAAAATTGGTCGCTCGGGCCCTTTACCGTCACGATGCCCATCGGATTGCGCCTGGCGATGGCGAGCATCAAGAACGCAGAGCTCACCTTGGCGGCCTCGCGGGCCTTGCTCCAGGATCAGGAGTTGGAATTGACCCACTTGATGACCAACTCTGTCCGTGACCTCGACCGCAATTACCGGGTGAGCGTGACCACGTTCAACCGCCGCGTGGCCGCCGCACAGCAGGTCAACGCGGTGGAGTCCGCCGTCGACGCGGGCACGGCCACGCTCGACATGCTGCTCGACGCTCAGCGCCGGTTGGCCGACGCGGAAATCACTTACCACCGCGCTCTGGTCGATTACAACGTGGCGATCATGCAAATTCACTTCCGCAAGAACTCATTGTTGGAGTACAACGGCATCCAACTGGCCGAACAGCCGTGGCCCCGCGGCCGTTCGACCGGTCGGCGGTCGGACCCGATGGCAGTCGTCCGGCAATCGGAGGCGGAGGACGACGATGCCGAGCTCTCGGTGTTGGTCAGGCCACGCGTCGTCGAACCGGCGCCGGAATTGAACGCTGAATTCAGCGCCGAACGCGCTCGCTATGACGCCCCCGACCGACCGTCGAGCCGGCGCGAGCCACACTCGCCGCGACCGTTTTTGGCGCCGTCGTACCAGACGCCCATCCGCCGCTGACGCGCGGCACAGACCCATGGTGGGCCGGGAGACCCGCTGCGCGGGTGCCCCTCCTATGGCGGCTTGTCCCACCCGTCCCACCCTTTTCTAGGTTGGTCAAGGGGGTTATTTGAGCGATTGACGGTCCTCGATATCCGTGCCACGATCGGTCGTTTTTCGCGATTGCGAAAAGGATTTTTCATGGCGACGGTGCTGTGGAATG
>DATLQY010001151.1:0-9168 GCA_035534975.1 Pirellulales bacterium | reverse complement strand
ACTTTCAGCTCACGACGGGTTGGGGACATCAGTATACCAACAGCGGCCCCGCTCGACGAGGGCTGGTCGTCTTTACCGCCTCCGCCCGCCCGCTGCCGCATGGAGATCTCGGGCAAACTCTCGTACAACACTGCTCCCATGTGCTCGTTTCCCTCCAGCAAACCATGCCCGCGCGACCATGTCGGGACCGCATGCGACAGGAACCTGCACCATGCCGGCATCATCCTGGGATCTAATCGCACCGATCACCGACCGCCCGGCGCGTCGAACAATTTCGACACCAACGGTGCCGGTGGCGGCGCGGTACACAGGCTGACGACGATGCCGGCCAGGTGCGAGTTGGCCAGCCCCCACACGATCGGGTGCAGGCCATACGGCTCGTATGGTTCGAAGGAATGCGTCGTGAACCAGCCTCTCGCGTACAAGGAAACCGTCGCCGCCACGCCGACCCCCATGGCCGCCATCGCTCCCGCGGCCGTCGCGCGGCGCCAGAAGGCGACCATCAACGCCGGAGCGACGAATGTCGTCGCACCGCAGGTGCCGCTGAACACGACGAGGGCCTGTAAGAACAACGGTGGATACAAATTGGCGGCCACCGCCACGGCACCCATGACGATCATCATGGCGTGCGAGAGGCGGCGGACCGTCCGTTCGCTTGCAGCGGGGTTGATGAACCGCTGGTAGACATCATGGACCAGGCCGGAGGCGATGACGACCAGGTAGGAGCTGACCGTGGCCATCACCGCGCCGAAAGGCGCCGCCAGGATCAGGCCCGCGATGAACGACCCACCCCAGATGCGCTCGGTGCCGAGCAGCGCCAGGCGCGGGATGATTTCGTCGGAAACCGCCAGGTCCGGAAGCAGCGTCCGGCCGCAAACGCAGATCACGATCAGCGGCAGGTAGATGCACATGTTGTAACAGGCCAAGAGGAAGATCGAACGCCGGATGGTGGGCGTGTCCTTGCAGGCCATGATCCGCACCATGCCCGAAGGCGAGCCCATGCCCGAAAAAACCCAGACGAAGAAAAATGAAAACGCCAGCCCCAACGGCTGCCAGTCGAACGGCCCTGGCCCGGAATTCAGTTCGCCCGGCCGGCTGAAAACACCGGAGCGGACGCGGCCGTTGGAATAGAGGGCCGATTGCCAGCCTGCGTCGTCGTGGGGCGTCAGGACCAAGAGGCGTCGTTGCACGGAACCGGGCGGGTCGAGCGGCGCTTGATCGCCGAAGGATTGCAGCGGCTTGCCGGTGATCGGATCGAGCCATGACGACTCCGATTCGGCCTTCGAGGCTGTTAGCAGTTGTTTTGTCGACGGGGCAGGCGCCGCGTGTCGTTCGGCACTGGTTCGTTCGACAATGCGGCGCAGGGCCGCGTCCAATTCGCGCAGTCGTTCCTCGGCCCGTGCCCGGCCAGGCACGTGAGCGGCGCGTTCGTCCTTGGAAATCGCCTTGACGGAGACCTCGTAGCGCAGCTTTTCACTCGATGCCGCAAGTCCCCCGGCGGCCGCGAGCGTGAGCGGCAAGAGGATCATCACGCCGATGAACATCATCACACTCTGAAACAGATCGGTCCAGACGGCAGCCAGAAAACCGCCGATCAGCGTGTATCCCACGACCGTCAAAGAGAAGATCGTCAGTCCCAGGTAGTAGTAGCGGTCGTTGCCGACTTGCGCGTCTTCGACGAGGGCCAGCGCGCCGGAACCGGGCCATGAGATCTTCATCACCAGCGCCCCGGCCTTGAATTGGGCCACCATCATGAACGTCATGAAGAACAGGATCAAAAGTGAGGCCATTAGGCCGGCGGCCGGGCTGGCGAAACGCGCCCGAAACAGATCGGGCACGGTGATCGCCCCCGTGCGCCGCGAAAGCTGGGCGAACCGCTTTCCCAGCACGCCGAATCCGGAGATCGGCACGACCATGTACGCCGAGATCCAAAGTGCCACGATCCAACCCGAGGTGTAGACGTACGAGGGAAAACCCATGAACGTGCCGCCGCTCTGCACGGTGGCCGTCAGCGCCAAGGCCCAGGCCCCGAGACCGCGATTGCCGAGGAAGTAGCCTTTGAGAAACGATCCTTTTTCGACGACGCGCTGGGCCACCGTCCCGAGCCAGACGGAGGCCGCGATGAACAGCAAGAGCGCCGCCAGCGTGCCGATGCCGGCGGACGTCGAAGCGGGGTCAGCCATGCGGCCTCTCCTCGCCGGCAAGGCTTTCCTCGGCCTGTTCGGCGCCCAGGTCGTCGTCGGTCATGAAGGCAAACGCGAACCAGGCCGAGAACATCGTGCAAAGGGTCCAAGGCGTGACGATACCCCAGAACACCCAATCGGGAAAACCGAACACGAAGGCGAGCGTCTCGGGGTCGCGTCCGTAGCCGAAGGCGTGGCAATAGCCGACGGTATAAGCCAGCGCCGCCAACCAGACCGCCAACACGACCAACGCCTCGCGGCGGGCGCTGCGCAGTACGGGATCGTCGTGGGGCGGGGTCAAGGCGGTCCTTCCGGTGGGCGGCGGTACTCGCACAAAAGGATACCGGCCGGAAAGGCCCACGCCAAGCGGCCATACCGGCCGCGTTACGACGGGCTACTTGTCCGCTGAGGCCAGCGCCTTGGCGGTGGCCCTCTGCCGCATCGATTCGCGCCGGTGCCGGATCGCCGCCAAGACGATCGGCAGCAAGCTCACGGCCACCACGACCAACACCGCGGTTTCGAAGTTCTGTTGGACGATGTCAATTTGGCCCAGCCAATAGCCGGCCAGCGACATCGACAAAACCCAGCCCACGCCGCCCGCGATGTTGTAAATCACGAATTTGCGGTAGCTCATCCGCGCGACGCCGGCGACGAACGGAGTGAAGGTCCGCACCAGCGGGGCAAAGCGGGCCAGGATGATCGCCATGGCGCCGTGCCTTTCGTAGAAATCCCTGGCCTTCAGCAGGTGCTCGTGCTTCACGAACCGCAGCCGCCCCTTCTCGAAGACGTGCTCGCCCATTTGGAACCCCAGGTAGTAATTCACGGCGTCGCCCAGCACGGCCGCAATCATCAGAAATGCGTTCAGCCAAACGATGTTGAACACGTCCTGGCTGGCGAGGAAGCCGGCAGCGAACAACAGCGAATCGCCGGGCAGGAAAAAGCCGACGAGCAGGCCGGTTTCGCTGAAGATCACCGCCGCCAGTACCGAGTAGCTCACCCACCAGGCCCCGCCCAGGTTGGCAAGCTCCTCCTTGAGGCTCTCCGGCCTGGCCAATCCCCTGAGCCAAACGACTTGCTCCCAGAGCCATTGAAAAACGTCGCTCATTCCCGTTTCCGCCGAGGTTCTTCTTGTTTCTTCCCCCCGAAGTTTACAGGCCAACAGGCTTTCCCGGTAGATCGGTTGTTTTTGACCAATCCCAATCGGCAAGCTACCCTTCCGCGGGGCGTTCCCCTTCCGGCACCCTTCTCAAAGCGTTCCGTCCATTTCGTTGGTGCCATGACCGCGCTCTTGCCATCGTCTACTGTACACCAGTTCCACCACGTCGGCGACTTACGCGCCGCGGCGGGCGCGTGGGACGATCTTTGGAATCGAGCGGAGTCGGCCGTGCCTTTGACACGGGCGGAGCTCTTGGCGCAATGGCTCGACGAGTTCGCGCCAATGGCAAACTGGCGTTGCCTGGTCGTCGAGGAAGCCGGGCAGCTCGTGGCCGCCTTGCCGCTCGTCGGCCAGCGCGTGAAACGCCTCCTCGAGCTGGGCAGCGTGCCATCGAACCCGTGGTGCGTTTGCGGTGATTTATTGGTCGATCCCCGGGCCGACGTCCCTGCGGCGCTCGACGCCCTGGTCGGCGCCGTCAACCGGCTCGCTTGGCCGCTGCTCTGGCTGACTCCCGTTCCCCTGGCCGCGCCCCGCTGGCAGGCCTTCAGCGCGGCCTTAAGGCGTGCCGAATTGCCGTTTGCGACGCAGACCCATTACGACATCGGCGAAGTCAATATCGACGGCGATTGGGAATCGTACCAGGAACGTTGGAGCGGCAAGCACCGCCGCCAGATGCAAAAGGCCCTCGACCGCGCGCGTCACGATGGCCCCCTCGAGCTGAAGGTCTACGACCAACTTGAGGGCGATCGACTCGACCAGGCGCTGCGCCGCGGTTTCGCGATCGAAAATCGAAGCTGGAAAGGGCAGGCCGGCACATCGGTGCTGCGTACGCCGCGAATGTTCGAGTTCTATCAACGCCAGGCGCGCCAACTCGCCGAATGGGGACAACTGCGGCTCGCGTTCCTGGAACACGCAGGGCGCGAGATCGCCTTCGAATACGCCATTCGCGCCAAACGGACCTACTTTTCCGTGAAGGTCGGTTACGATCCGGCCTTTGCCGAATATAGCCCGGGACAGTTACTGAGGTTGCTCTTGCTCCAGCGATTCCATGAAGAAGGCGAAATCGAGCGAATCGACTTCTGGGGACCGTTGAGCCGGGCAACGAGCGAATGGACCAGCTCCGTTTATCCCGTCGGCCGCATCGTCGTGGCGCCGCGCCGGCTGGCCGGGAAGTTGTCGTTTCAGGCGTATCGCCTGCTGCAATCCTGCCGCCGTCCCAGCCGGCTATTAAGCGCGGCGTGCCAATCGGCGCGGGTGCCAGAAGCTGGCGACGTCGATCAGCCTTTGAACGCAGCGGGCCGTTGACAAGGCGAGCTGACCGAGGCACTCAAATTCTTGGACGTATATATAGGTACGGCACGTAGTTGTTCAGCACGTTGAGCGGCACGCGGAAGTGGCAAAGAAGGTCTTCATCCTCGCCGCGAACGGTCAATGGATCCGTCGGACGATCGCGGCATTCACGGCGCCGGCAATTTCGCCGCTTGAGTGTCGACGTGCTGGCGGGCTTGCCGCTGCATGTCGGGCTCGGCGACCTTGGCGACCGTTTGCCCGGCCTCCGCGACGATCTCGCGGGCCTGCGCACGCTTTCCCGCTTTGGCGAGCAGCTCGGCGACATCGACCAGGCCGTACACCTTGCTCAACGGCTCGTCGATTTGTCGGGCAGCATCGAGCGCCGACTGAAAGGCGTCGTCCGCTTGGGGCCCCTGGCCCATGCGACCGAGCGACTCGGCGAGCACTGCCAGAGCCCTCGATCGTGCCCGCGGGAGCGCAATTTTGCCTGAGCGACCGAGCGCTGCGGCGACGATCCGCTGACAGTCGTCGTCGCGCTCGATGCGGTGGTAACGATCGGCGACCGCGGTCAGCACGTGAACCTGGCCTTCGGCGTCGGCTATGTCGTCAACCGAGCTTTCGACTTCCAAGAGCGTCGCGGTGGCCTCGCCGGTTTCGCCGAGAACGTGCTGAGCGCCGGCTACCGAGGTGCGGGCATGGCCTCGGGCCTCGGCGTCGGCTACCTCGCCGGCGGCTTGAATTGCTTTCTTAAGTGTCCGCCGTGCCGCGGAGGTGCTCGACGCCTTCACCTGTGCTCTGGCCAACCGCGCATAGAGCTTGGCCCGTGTCGCGGCATCGCTTACTTCGCCGCAAGCACGGGCGGCAAGTTCCAGCGCTTGCTCGGCGCGTGCTGTATCCTGGCCCTTGAGCAGTTCATGGCCGAACTTGATCAGCTCGCCGGTGCGTGCCTCGGGCGTCCGTTCCCGTTCAGCCCGTTGGATGCGATCCGAATACGATAAGCCGCCCGATGACGACGCGCCGCCGCCACAACCGGCCGCGGCCACGATCGCCCAAAAGCACGTCGCCGCGCGTCCAGCACGAAGCCACATGGTCGTCCACCACTCCACCGTTCCACCGCTTCACCGCTCCACCAGTCACCAAATCATCTTGATCTGCCTAAGCCGGGCTTCGGTCTCGGCCATCAACGCGTCCTCCGCACCTTCATCGGCCGCTTCGTAGGTGACGCTGAAGCGCAGAAAGCCGCCGGCATGGTCCCAAGTGGCGGTGTCGTCCCAGGGGACCGTCGAAATCGACTGCTCGGCGATCAGGTACTGACTCGCCGCCTCGGCCGTGGCGAACTGTTGCCCGTCGGCCAGGCCCTTGGGGCCGCGGGTGTAGAGAAAATAGGTGCCGCCGGGCATCCGGCAGTCGAAGCCGCAACGGCCAAGCACCCCCACGAGCTTCGCCAGCCGCCGATGGTATTTCTCGCGGACGCGCCGTGGGATCGCGTCGTCGTCGAGCGCGGCCGCCGCCGCCTTCTGGATCGCGATGAATTGCCCCGAGTCGCTGTTGTCCTTGACATCGGCGAATGCCTGCACCAATCGCTCGTGACCGCAAACCCAGCCCATCCGCCAGCCGATCATATGGTATCCCTTCGAGAGCGAATGGACTTCGACTCCCACCTCCCTGGCCCCCGGCACGGCCAGAAAGCTCAACGGCTCGCCGTCGTACGTCAGAAGGATATGGGCCGCATCCTGCACCACGACCACCTGGTGGCGTTGGGCGAAGTCGATGACCCTTTTGTAAAACTCGCGCGTGGCGACGCGGCCGGTCGGACTGTTGGGATAGTTCAGCACCAGGAGCTTCGCCCGGCGACGGATTTCGGCGGGGACCGACTCCAAATCGGGGATGAAATCGTTGGCGGCCAGAAGCGGAAGACGGAACACCTCGCCGCCGTAGTACTGGGTGTGCGTGCCGGCGACGGGATATCCGGGAACGGTCATCAAGGTCACGTCGCCCGGATTGATCAAGGTCGCCGGGAGCATGGCCAGCGCGGGCTTCGAGCCGATCGAGTGGTTGATTTCCCTGACCGGGTCGAGCTGCACGCCGAATCGGCGTTGCATTAGCCGCGCGGCCGCTTCCTTGAACGCGGCGATGCCATTGTCGGCGTAGCCGCGGTTTTCCGGCTTGTGGATTTCGGCGGCCATCACGGCGCGGACCGCCTCGTCGGCCGGCTCGTCGTTCTCGCCGATGCCAAAGTCGATCAGCTTCCGCTCGGGATGTTCGGCCAGGGACTTGCGCTTGGCCCGCTTGATCTTTTCGAACTTGTAGATCGCGGTGCCCTTGCCGTAATTGACACCGCCGATCCTTTCGGCGAACAGCGATTGAAAATAGGGGTCGCTCATGAGCGGCGAGTGCCTTCGATCGTCAAAGTAGCAAAACCGCCAGCGTACCGATTGCGATGGGGCGCGGCAAGCCTCGCGTGCCACGTGAGTGGTGGAGCCATTGCATTTCCCAAGTAAACGTTTACAATGCGCCGTTTTCAGGAGTGCGTAAATGCCACAGGGTAAAGTCAAGAAGCTGGTTTCGGAGCGCGGGTTCGGGTTCATCGAAGGCGAGCGCGGCGACCTGTTCTTCCATCATTCGGAAGTTCAAGGCGTGTCGTTCGAAGAACTGCGCGAAGGGCAAGCGGTGGAATACACGGTGGGGCAAGGGAAAAAGGGTCCCTGTGCCACGTCGGTTCGTGTCACCGAGGCGTCGTAGGATCCGTAGAACCACTTGCCGTTCTGGCCCATGGCTGATAGGATCAAGTGGTCCTCTGCCATGTTCGTGCTGCCAACGACTACTTTTGGGGAGCCGATAAGAAAGTCCGCTGGACGCCAAATCAGGCCTTGGCCGCGTGTATAGCCGACGCCCGGAACTTGTTCCGGAACCAAGCGATCGGATCACACAACCCGAGGCTCAAGGCGCCCACTTTAGTACTGCGGGCTCTCGAAAACCGCGTTGCCACGGCATTGCGGCGGAGGATCTTTAATCCAACGTGCCCTTTCATCAAACGGTCATGGCCCATAGCGCGCTCATGCCCGATCTCTCCCGCGAATTGGCCGCCAAGCGCGACCGCCTCTTGGCAATGCTGGCGGACTACGGCAGTTGCGCCGTGGCTTTTTCAGGCGGTGTGGATAGCGCCGTGTTAGCGAAGGCGGCCCAATTGGCGTTGGGCCGGCGGGCGGTCGCGGTCACCGGTGTCAGCGACAGCCTGGCGGAGGGCGAGCTGGAAGGGGCCGAAACGCTTGCCAAGCTCATCGGCATCCGCCACCAGGTCGTCGCGACGGACGAATTCGCCAACGCGGACTATCGCCGCAACGCGAGCGACCGTTGCTTTCATTGCAAGACCGAGCTTTACACGCGACTTGAGGGGCTGGTGCCCGAGTTGGAAGTGGCGGTCATCGCAAACGGGGCCAACCTCGACGACCAGGGCGATTACCGTCCCGGCATGAACGCGGCGCGCGAGCACGCCGTGCGCAGTCCCTTGCTCGAGTGCGAGCTCACCAAGGCCGAGGTCCGCGGCCTGGCCGCTCATTGGGGATTGCCGGTCTCGGACAAGCCGGCCAGCCCCTGCCTGAGCAGCCGTGTGGCCTATGGCGAAGAAGTAACCCCCCGGCGATTGGCGATGATCGACCGCGCCGAGCAATTCCTCCGCGGCATGGGCCTGAGCGAGCTGCGCGTGCGCTATCACAAGGGCGACTTGGCACGCATCGAGGTTCCGGCCGGCGAACTGCCGCGGTTGGCCGAACCGGCGGTGCGGCAAGCATTGGTCGAGCAATTGCGCTCGCTCGGCTTCAAGTACGTCACGCTCGACCTGGAGGGGTTCCGCTCCGGCAGTCTCAACCAGCTTGTGCCGCTCGAGACGCTTGTCCGCCGCTAGCCCATCCGTGAAGGTTTCCTCGTTACTTGCGGCTATAGGCGGCGTTTCTGGCCCAAGCGGCGGCGAGCGTGGCGGGATCGGCGCCAAAGCGGCCGCGGAACGAGGTGTCGAATTCTACGCCAGAGCGCAAATCGGCCAAAAGGGCGTGGAACTTGGCCATTTTGCCCATCACAGCCTTCATGAAGCCGTAACTCAACAGGGCGCCGTCGCCAGTGACGATGTCGCCGGCCTTCAGAAAATCGTCCGGCCCGCGACCATGGGCGATCGCAGTGCGCATCCCTTCCTCCCACTGTTTGACGGTGGGGGCCTTGGGTTCGGCCCGGCCGGCGATGACGCGCGCGGCCCCCTCGGCGAACCAGCGGGGCATTTTTCCTTGCGACTCGATGTAGGCCCCGGCGAAACCCTCAGCCAGCCAGACGGCCGACGACACGTTGTCGCCACTGGGCGCAACGACGCAGGCGTAGGCGTCGACGATGTTGTACCGCCAATGCCCCCGCCAATCGGTCGGTAGCTCGCGCTTCTCCACCATCGTGCCAAACTCGGTGTAATCGAAGTGCTTTCCGAAGGCGAACACCGTCAGACGCCCCTTCATGAAGGGCTCGTCGTCGGGGGCTTGCAGAAGCTTGGCCACCTTG
>DATLQY010001150.1:0-2185 GCA_035534975.1 Pirellulales bacterium | reverse complement strand
GAGTTGCACAAGCACGGGCTAGCGCTTGAGGAACCTGCCGACAAGCCTACGCTCCTACGTCGCGCCACGTTCGATCTGACCGGTCTGCCGCCAACGCCGGAAGAACTCGATGCGTTTCTCGCGGACGACTCACCCGCCGCCTTCGCTATGGTCGTCGACCGGCTGCTTGCCTCGCCGCGGTACGGCCAGCGGTGGTGCCGGCATTGGCTCGATTTGGTGCGCTATACCGACGACTTCGATGAAGCCTGGCGCTACCGCGATTGGGTCGTGAACGCGTTCAATACCGACCTCCCCTACGACCAATTCGTCCGCAATCAGGTCGCCGGCGACCTGCTGCCCGCGATCGAACCGTCCGGCGTCAACGCCGACGGCATTGTCGCCACGACGATGCTCTCGCTTGGGCCTTGGAGCGGAATCGACCGCAAGAAGCGGTTGACCGACATCGTGGACGACCAGATCGATATCGTTGGCCGCAACTTTCTCGCGATGACCATCGCCTGCGCCCGCTGTCACGACCATAAGTTCGATCCGATCACGACCCGCGATTATTACGGCCTGGCGGGTATTTTCTTCAGCAGTCACGTGATCCCGGACGAAGGGTACCTGTCGCACGGCACGACGCGGTTGCGGATTCCGCTGGTGGACGCGACGGACGTCGAGCGGCACCAGCAGCAGCAGGTTCGCATTCAGGAACTCGAGCGGCGGTTGCACGCGGCCGTAGAAGAAAAATACGCGGATTTTGCCCGCGGCCTGCTCCCGCACACGGCGCGCTATTTGTTGGCGAGTTGGGAATCTCAGGGCGCACCCGTCGAACAAGCCCAGCGTCCGCTCGACGAGGCCGCCAAACGTGACGGCATGCACGCCTTTGCGTTGAAACAATGGGCGTCGTACATGCAAGGGCCACGGATGGGCGATATTCAGCCGTTGAACGTGGCGGAGCGTGATTTCGACGGCGAGCCGGGCGTGCTTGCCTGGCGAGCCCGCGCCGAACGGCCCTGGTGGGCCGTCAATACCAACTCGTACGAAGTCGCCATCGAGACATTTTGCTTGCCGCCCAAAAGCTTGTCGATCAATCCGGGCACGGAAGGGGGCGCGGTCGCCTGGCGGAGCCCCATGACGGGCACCGTGCGGATCACCGGCAAGCTGACCGACGCCGACCCTTTGGACGGCGTGGGGGTTGTATGGGCCGTCGATCATGTTCGGGGTGGACTTCGACACGAGCTCTCTTCAGGCACGTGTCCCAACGGAGGCCCGGTCAAGCTCGACGATGGCCGAATGCCCGAGCGGCTGGCCGCCGTCGAAGTACAGTCCGGCGACTTGATCTGCCTCCAGATCCGACTTCGCCAGGGGGATGCACATTACGACATCACCCAGGTCGAACTGGCGGTCACGGCGTTGGACGGTACGGTGATGTGGGACCTAACTCGCGACGTCGGCGAGAATTTCCTTCAAGGCAATCCGCACGACGATGGCTTAGGAAACCCCGGAATCTGGGAATTCGACGATATGGCCGGCAGCCACCGGCTCCAGCGGATGCCGTGCTTCGATCGGTTGCTTGACCGCTGTTGCGGCGCCTCGGCGAAAGGCACCGCCGCGAATCGCCGCGAATTGGAAGATGCGGCGCGTGAGATCCAGCAGGCCATCGAAGCCGCTGGGCCAGAAAGCGCGTTGGTCCACGATCTGACCGGTCCGCGCAGCCCGTTTTGGGTGCATGACCGAGATGATCAGAAGTACCTCGCGGCGGAGGCCCAAGCGGCACTGGCGGACTTGGCCGCCCAACTCGAATCGCTCAAGCGCGGCGTTGCCGCGATGCCGTGTGCTCACGGAATTCGGGAAGGCGGTCTGCGGCACAGCCTCTATCCGGGTATCGACGACGTGGCGATTCACGTCCGCGGCAGTTACGACCAGCTTTCCGAGCGAGTGCCAAGGCAGTTGCCCGAGGCACTTACGCAGGGCGCGCAAACGTCCATCGGCTCGGGCAGCGGGCGGTTGGAACTAGCCCGCTGGCTGGCCTCCGCGGAGAATCCCTTGACGGCACGGGTGCTGGTCAACCGGCTTTGGCAGCATCATTTCGGCGAAGGGATCGTACGCACGCCAAGCAACTTCGGCGTCATGGGTGAACGCCCGTCGCATCCGGAGTTGCTCGACTTCCTGGCCTCGCGATTCGTGGAGTCGGGCTGGTCGA
>DATLQY010001149.1:0-2700 GCA_035534975.1 Pirellulales bacterium | reverse complement strand
AATCGTGCGAACCATCAGCGTCTTTGCCAGGCCCGGCACGCCGATCATCAGGCAGTGCCCGCGGGCAAAGATGGCCGTCAACAGTTCGTCGACGATTCGCTCCTGTCCGACGATCACCTTGCCGATTTCGCTTTTGAGCTTCTGCCGGGCCGCGCCGAGCTTCTGGATTGCCGCCAGGTCGTCGCTATTGGCTGCGACGGGCGCCAGGAGCGGGTTCGATTTCACTGCGGTCGACATGGGTGTTTCTCCTGGTACAGAACCAACAGGGGGCTAACGCCGCCCGCTCGCTATTTTCCTCGTTCCCACGCTCTGCGTGGGAACGTCTCCTCGGCCGCTCTGCGGCCCCGTTACATGACCTCATCTCAACTCTGCAAGGCGTACGCGACGACGTTGACCAGCAACCGCCGGCACGATTCGGCGTCGTAGCCGTTGCCATACGGGTCGCTTACTTGCTTGAGCTGCGAGACGGCGTCGTTCTTGGAATACACCAAGACCAGCCGGTCCTTGATCGCAATCGCCTCCAGTTCGGCGGGCCGTGGCTCGCCCGTCTGGCGGTCGCGGACCTCGTCGATTTCGAACAGCGACCGCAACAACGGATGATCGGCCGCGACCGGCTTCAGCGCCTGATCGGGGAACATCCGTTTGACCATTGCCCGCACGTGCTGGTCGAACTCGTGATAACCCGAACAGTTGTTGATGAACAGGAAGCCGCCGGCCTGCAAGTGGCGGCGCAGGGCCGTCAACTCGTCGTCGTTCAGCCGCGGATGACGGAAGCCGGTCATGTAGAGGAACGGATAGGGAGCGACCTGGCCTTCCTTCGGCTCGACGTGCCGCAGGTCGAACGAGACGGCCAGCGACGATTCCTCGGCCAGGTGCCGCAACCATTGGTAGGTGGCATTGGGGTCCGGGTTCCAGTCGCCGTGGTGCTTGAGTTGGGCCAGCGTGAACTGCTGCCGCGGCCGGTCGCCGGCGGCGTGGATTTCCTGCGTGACGGCCTCGGTCTCGGCCACTTGCCGCAGGGCCGCCACGTAGCTGACGATGTTGATACCCAGGCGGATCGCGTCGCCCGGAATGAGCCGCGCGCCGTGGTCGTGCGTGTGCTCGTCCCAGCCGCAGCTCATGTCGTAGGGCGTGAACAAGATGCCGGTCCGCGAGCCGACGTTGACGCCGTGGATTTCGGGCGTGGCCTCGAACTCGTTTTTCACGCCGCCGGCGAAATTGCGGTAGTGGACCGTGGCGTAACGGTAGAAGGCGCGGTAGATCGGGTGGTCGATTTGCAGCACCTCGAAGGCCCGGTCGGGCAGGATGGCCAAAACTTCACGGCGGAACGACTCGGTGAACTCGCTCCGCCCGCAACAGGCGTCGCCCAACAGCGTGCCGCCGTCGAAAAGGTACTTGCCGAGCGCCCTGCGCTCGTCGGCCGAAAACTCGAAGGCCTCGTGGCCGCTGATGTACAAGAGCGGGATCTTCGTCTTTTTCCCGGCCTGGTGCTTGGCCACCAGCTCCGCGACGTTCATCGGTTTCCATCCGTACCAGAGGCCCAGCCCCTCGCGGACGTGGCGCATCAGGTTGTCGCAATCGCCCGGATCGGTGTTCCAGTCTTGCGTCGTGCCGTATTCGAGCTTGGCGATCATCACCGGGGGCGCCGGCTCGGCCTTCGGCTCGCTGCGACGCAAGGGCGTGGCGGGCAGCGGCAAGGGCGGCATGCCTTCAGCGGCCGTCTCTCGCTGTGGGTTCTTGCGCTGCGGAGGGCCGCAGGTGCCGAGCTTGCGCTCGGCGTCGGGCGCGGCCTGTAGCAGGGTCGGGGCAGCCAACCCCGCGGCGGCCAACGTGCCGCTGGTCGCGACGATGAATTCGCGGCGATCGAACGATCGGGTCATGACTTGTCCTCCGAATGTACGCGCACGCCGGAATTGGCCGGCGGCAGTCTGATCGTTCCCATCTCGGCGACCGGCGACTCCCTCGAGAGCCGAATGCCACCCAAACCTGGGACGAAGGTCACCGATTTCCGCTCGTAGGCCGCAAGCGCAAGCCGTTCGCGGTGCAGCGTCAGGAAGAGCTCGTCCTGCACTTTGACCCAGGTTTCGTCGGGACGCTCGAAGTGCCATAGCTCCACGCGCCAAACGATCTCGCCCGGCTTCGAGCCGTAAAACGGTTTGGTGCGGAGCTTGTTCACCAACACGGAAGCGTGTTGGATGTTTCCCTCGACGGTGAGGACCTCGACGGTGTCCTCGAACTGATTGAGCGATGCGACTTTTTTCTTGATCGAGAGCACGTCATCCTCGGTGAGCGGCTGCTCTTCCTCGTAGTCGGACCGTGGCACCGAGAGGTCGATTCCCTCGACGAGTGACGTGTTTCGTTCAATCAGGATGTCGAAGGCGCCGGTGAGCGGCAGCGCGGTGACATCGAATTGACCACTCGCCACGTCGAGTTGAGCGGCGTGTTTCTTGCCCGTCGTGCGATCGACGACGGCGAGCGTGGTGCCTGCATCGCACGCCTCGAGCGTGCCTCGGATCGCTCCGGTTTGGGCGAGCGCCGGAATCGCGAGGGCGAGCAGGGAGATGTAGCCTACGACAAGAACCGATGCACCCGCCCGGCGGGTTGGTGGGCGGGCTGTTTCAAGAGATGCCTCCGGCTTGCCCGGAGGAGTTTCACGTTCGCAGCTACTAACAGCCGTCCCAAAATAAACCCTTCCCCATT
>DATLQY010001148.1:0-7299 GCA_035534975.1 Pirellulales bacterium | reverse complement strand
CGCAAGGCTTCGGCGGGCGGGCGCACACGCGGATCGAGCCGAGCCGCCGACGTCACGTCGAGCTCGGCTACTTCGGTCTGCACGTCCAGCGGCAACGAAAGAAACACCGGCCCCGTCGGGGGCGCCAGCGCCGTCTGCACCGCGCGGCGAATGGCCGAAGGCAGGTCTTCGACCCGGTCGACCTCGGCGGCCCACTTGGTCCAGCCCCGAGCCACGTCGACCAGGTTCGACCAGAGAATCGGCTCCTCGAATTTCAGCCGTCGGTCTTGCTGTCCGGCCGTGACCAACAGCGGCGTGCCGGCGCGGTAGGCGTTGTAGAGCATCCCCATGCCGTTGCCCAACCCACAACTGGCGTGCAGGTTCACCACGCCCAGCGACCGCGAGGCCTGTGCATAGCCGTCGGCCATGGCCACCACGGGCACTTCCTGCAATCCGAGGATGTAGCGGATGCGGCGGTCGGCGACCAGCGCGTCGACCAGCGGCAGTTCGGTCGTGCCAGGGTTGCCGAAGAGGTAGCGCACGCCCGCGTCGACGAGCATGTCGAGAAGGGCCTGAGTTCCACTGGTACGCATGGTCTGGAACCGACGGGGTCGTGGCCGAGCCGACGGTCCAACTCTCCAGGACGTTGCGCCTGGAGTCGGCCCTTCGGCGGCCCCCTGGGTGATCACAATGGACCCCAGTGTACGCGATCGGTTGCCGGACCGCGACTCCCCCGTCTAATCTTCGTTTTGCAACTGTCGCGGACGCATGGTTCGAACGCGCGAAACTCGCTTCGACTTGATGCGGGCCGGAGCGACCGGGGTTTCATCTTCGACCGATTCGTCCGCCATCATGGCCGGCGTGGGCTGGCCGGAGGCGCGGGCCAATGTCGGCCGGCCCGATCGCGTGATCACGCGATCGCTGCCCGGGACGATACGATAATCCCGCGCCGTCTCAATGTCGTCATCGCGCCCGTCCTGGCCACGGTCGGCGCGGGAGCCACCGTCAATTCGGGAAATCGTGCCAAAGTCTTCGGCGTACCCGGATTTCGGGTAAAGCTGCGATCGCGAGACGATCGGAGAACCGGTCCAGTTGCCGCATTGATCGCAAGTTTGGCAGCGCTCATAGGGACGAAAGCGGAAGCGGGGTCCGCAGCCACCGGCGGTACACGTGCGGTCGTTCGACCAGGGGCAGCAGCACGAGTTGCAGCCGGTGACGCCAGCCAGTAATACGATAGCGCCAAGGGCCGACAGGACGAATTTCATCGAACTAGCTCCTTCAGGCCGGGTTTCTCCAAGGAAGGCCCAGCGACCTTTCCCGTCGAGGTGTATCGGCCGGAATAACCGGTAGAATCCAGCAAATCGGCCATTTCGACGCCGTCGGAAGAGCTTTGCGCCCTTGTGTAGCTTGGCTATATTGTCCGTTGTGCCCGGGGGGCGGTTGAAAGAGACAACTATAGGGAGCGCCTTCTGTGGCGTTCCGGGAAGGCAGTCAATACCATGACGTCACCTCTTCCTATAAAGTCGTTACACCACGTGGCGCGGCTCACGAATCAGCTCGAAGCAAGCAGGGCTTTTTACCGCGACGTGTTGGGGTTTCGCGAGATTCCCCGCCCCAGCCTGCTGTTTCCCGGCGCGTGGCTTCACGCCTACGGATTGCAAATCCACTTGATCGTCGACAAATCGATCGGGGGCCCGGAGGGCCCCATCGACACGCGCGCCAACCACCTCGCGTTCTACACCGACGACGTCGGCGCGATCGAAGCCTTGCTCGACGCGCACGGCGTGGCGTACCGGGTGAACACTCAGGCCGAAACGGGGCTGAAACAGATCTTCTTTCGCGACCCCGACGGCCACCATGTCGAGGTGGCAACCTATCCGGCCCTGTAACGGCTTCGAGCGTAACGGCTTAGAGCCTAGAAAATCCCGTTCGCGGCGTTACTGATCATGTTGATGTATTGCAAGGCGACGCGGAAGATCATCACGATGATCATGACCGCGACCAGGACCCAGACGCCGAATCCGGCGAGCATGGTCAGTGTGGCCAAAGCGCGCTGAGCGCGATCCTGGTATTCCGTCGACAGGAGGGCCATCGTTTCCGGCAAGCGGCCGCTGTGTTCGCCGACCGCCAGCGAGTCGAGAAACTCTCTCGGAAAGGCCTTGGTGTCGGCCATGGCGCTGGAAATGTCGCTGCCGGCGCGGATTGCCTGCACGATCTCGTCGCTATGGTCGGTGTAGAAGGCGTTCCGCGTGCTGCGCAGCGAGAGCGGCAGCGACTTGAGCACGCTCATTTCGGTCTCGAGCGTCAATTGCATCGACCAGGCCAGCTTGGCCAGCGACAACGTCTGCAACGAGGGACCGAGCACGGGGACCTTCATCAGCACGTACTGCAAAGGGCGGACCCAAAGCGCGCCGCGGCGGACCGCCTGGATCGTCAACCAAAGGCAGACGGCGGCCATACCCAGTACGAACAGGTAGATCGTGAAACCAGAGACGCCGATCAGGCCGAGTCCGAGGATGTCGGTGGGTTTGCCGTTTTCCCCTGGCGGAAGTAAACCCATGATCAGGATCACCAGTCCGATCACACACAGGGCAGCGGACAGTTGGACCACTGGCCACGCGATCGCCGCGACGAACTGGCGGCGAAGTCGGATTTGGTGTTCATAATGCTCGGCCAGATGGCGGCAGACTTCGGCCAGCTTGCCCGTGTGCTCGCCGACGTTGATCAGCTCGCGAAACAGTGTGGGAAAGTAGTCGCCCGTTTCCAGCAGCGCGTCGCTGACGGTGCTGCCGTGGTTGATGGCATCGCTGACCAGGTCAAGCCTGCGGCGGTAGGACGCCGAGGCATAACCGGCCGCCTCGCGCGACCAGACCTGCCGCGCATCGACGCCGGAGGTCAAGCCGGTGGCCAACCGGCGGCAGAGTTGGGCAAGGTCCTTTTGGCCGATGCGGGCTGAGAAGATCATATTGTCAAGTACCCTGCGCGGCGCGAAGCCGGGCCAACTCGGCCTCAAGTTCGACGGTCCTTTGTTTCGCTTCCTCGCCCTCTTCGGCCGCATCCGCCAACTCGCTATAGGTCAACAGGCGCCGTCCGGCTCGCGGGTCGATCAATCGCAAAAGCGGCCCTTCCACCTCCAAGGTCAGGCCCAACTCGCGACTCGCCATCCGGCCGGCGGCATCGGCCGACAACGGCGCGTACTGACCCTCTTGCAGGCGGAAGCCCCGAAGTGGGAACTCCGTGCCGAGCCCCTCCGGATCGAACACGAAGTACTCGGCCACGCCCATCTTGGCGTACACGAATTTCTTCACGTTCTCGTCCTCGTCGCGTGTCTTTTTCGACAAGACCTCGAACACGACCGTCGGCGCGACACCCTCCTCCCAGGTGCGGAACGACTGCCGCGGATGGTTACCCATCACACCCTTGGCAACCATCACGTCGGGCGCCCTCTTGGCGGAGGGGTTTCCTTTCTCGTAGTAAACGAACATGTCGGCGGCCACGTACACGTCTTCGCGGCGCTCGAAGAGCCTCGACAAGGCCGCATACAAGTACACCATCGCCGCCAGATGAAATGCGCCTTCACCCATGGGTTCCCCATCCGTCTCCGGATACATTGGGTCGATTGTCGTGCCCGGCAATGGCCGCATGGAAATCGACATGTGCAGTACTCCTCTGGAAACTCGGGCCACTCCGCACTCTGAGTGCCTGTTTTCATTCTACACTTCACACGGGCGTCATGGCTACACGCTTCCATGGCCCTTTGGAAAGCGTGTCCGATGTCAGGCGCAAAATGTAGCGGAATTCGTGAGAATTCCAATGCAACGCCTGGTACCAGCGCGAACAACGGGTTCATTCCGGCGTGGACAATGTGCTACAATCCCCGCTTTCGCCGATATGCATGGATAACTCGGGATTCATGAAGCAACGCGATACGGTGGCGATCGTGGGCGTGGGGCTGATCGGCGGGTCGATCGGCATGGCTCTGCGCCAGCGCGGCATGGCTCGGCACGTCGTGGGCATCGGCCGGCGGACGACCAGCCTGCGGACGGCGCGTCAAATGGGCGCCGTGACCCGTACCACGCTCGACCTGGCCCGCGGAGTTGCCCGCGCCGAATTGGTGATCGTTTGCACGCCGGTGGGTCGGATCGCGGCCGACGTGCGTGCCGCCACTCTGGCGTGCCGGGCCGGCGCGCTTTTGACCGACGTGGGAAGCACGAAGGCTGAGATCGTCGCCGCGCTCGAGGGCAAGTTACCTCGGCAAACGCGGTTCGTCGGCAGCCACCCCTTGGCGGGCGGCGAAAAGAGCGGTCCCGCCGCCGCGACGGCCGACCTGCTCATCGGCCGAACCGTGATCGTAACCCCTTCCGCGGCGACTCACGACGACGACTATGCGGCCATCGCCGCGCTTTGGAGCGGCCTTGGGGCCAACGTCGCGCGGATGTCGCCGGCCGACCACGATCGCGCCTTGGCCGCCACGAGTCACCTACCGCACATGGCCGCCTCGGCGCTGGCGGCGGCGACGCCGGAGGCCGATTTGCCGCTGGTCGCCGGCGGATGGCTCGATACGACACGGGTTGCCGCCGGCGACGCCGAGCTTTGGCGGCAGATTCTTTCGAGCAATCGAGCGCACGTCTTGACGGCGCTGGCCCGCTATGAGGGAGTGCTGGCGTCGCTCCGCCGCGCGCTGGAGCGCGGCGACGACGCAAAGCTCGTCGAGATTCTGGCCGAGGCGAAGCGCCGGCGAGACTCTCGCGGCGACGGCGTACTACATGAAACGCAGTAGGCGGTGCGCGAAGTTGAACTAAGCCGCTGCGCGGCAGACGGCTGGCGGCGTTAGTGGATCATGGCGCGGCTGGCAATGGCGGGGCTTTTTTTTGGTTCATCCGGCGGAAGCGCGCGCCGAGTGTCCATGGATGTCATCAGTGGAACCCGCCGGTCGTAGGGATCGGGCTGACGCCCGATGGATTTTTTGAGGTTTGGCCGGGCAAATCAATGGGGTCCAAATGGGGGCGTGCAGGGGCCATCGCATGTCAGGATGAAGTTTTCGGAACGCTTGAAACGTCTGAAACCTCACCACGCATCTTGTCCGGCGAAACGGAGTCGGACCGGGCACCCTGCGCAGCATGGTCGGGGCACGCGAACCAACATACCCGGGTCCGGGTGGGTCAATGACCGCCGTACTTCGGAAGCAGCCCCATTGAGCTGCCCGGCTAAACCTCAAAAAATCCCGCGGCGCAGCCTCGTCCACCGTAATTGCCGCAATTGGGCCCGCGCTTCCGCCGGATGAGCCTTTTTTTTGATGCGCAGGAGAAGTGTCGGCAGCCAAGGGAGGGCAGAATGGACGGTTACGTTAAAGAGGCTGCTCGAAACGAGAACGGTGTCACTACGGGCCGGGATCGTCGAGGGCCGAACCAGCGCCACGTCGCCGTTGGTGCCGTAATTGGCCGTGGCCTGGTTGCGGCCCATGCCATACGGATACATTGCGACGTAGCTCACGCGCGCATAGGGCTGTGGACCGGCGGGGCTGGTCAAGTCGCCTGTCCCGGTCGCGTTGTGGAAACGCCGCCGCGTGGTCGTCTGGATGACGTTATCGGCCGCGTCGAGAGTGCTCTCGACCTGCTGCATGATCGTGTCGTCGGTGACGCTCGCAACCTCGTCGTAGTTCTCAGGGGTGAGGTCGTAGCCGCGGTAGCTGACTGTCTGCCGGCCAGCGCCGTCGAAGAAAGTTTTTACGAAAAGCTGAGAACCGGCCAAGAGCGATTTGATCGGGTTCCCTGATGGATCAGACCAGAAGTTGCCGACGAGCGAGTTCGTCGTCAGGCCGGTGTTGGGGTCAACACCGACAACGATGCTCTGGAACTTGCGGCCGCGGTCGTCCCAGTTGGTTTGGGCGCGGGCGACCAGGTTTCCGCTGGCCGTGCTGTTGCGCCGATCAACCTGGAGTTGGCGATCAAGGTTGTCAAGCGTTTTGACGGCGTAAAGATCGACTTCTCCGTCCACGATCACCTGCCGATTCCGCCAATCGAAGCCGAAGACGGTCACCCGCGTCGTCGAGCTATCGACATGCTGGGTGAGCTCGGTCATGTTGCCATCGCCACCGGCCATGCCATTATCATACTGGTTTTCCGCGACCACAACCATGTTGTTCCCAGGCGCGCCGCTGCCCGTGGGATCGAGCCAGGTTGCGCCGTTGTCGTTTGTGCCGACCCAAGTCGAAACCACCATGTCGCGAGCGTCCCTCACTGTCCGAGTGATCGTGCCTCCCGGCGCCACGACCCGGTTCTGCCGATTCAGTAGGTCATAGCCAAAATCGGTCTCCCAGTAATTTACGCCCAGCGTTCCCGTGCCAGCGCTTGGAATCAGGAAATACTTCTGGTGCTGGCGAGCCTGCAGCTGTCCGTCCACTGGTAAGTTGTCCGGCGGCAGTAACTCGATTGCAGGAACGAATCAGTTGGCACCAAGGGACCGTTGGTATAGGAGCGTATGGCCTCGTGCTCGTCGAGCGTGTGCCCAACTTCATCGAATAGGGTGATTGAGACGGGGTTGATGAGGGTATAGCTGTAATTCGTTGCCGTGCCGGCGGCGTAGCCTTGGCCGACCCAGTTTTCCAGGGCGCTGTCGAGGTAGATGAACATCTGCGTCGGGCGAGCCAACGTCGCGACGCCGCCAATGTCGATTGTAATCCACGGAGCCATGACGAAGAGCGCCCTTCCCAGGACGTCGATGGTGGTGTCGGTGATCAGGTGCAGGCCGCCGTTCGGTGGTGTGGTCCAGCCGGCGGGCTGGTCGGTAGTCAAAGCCGTGTTCACGTCCGCGATGTGCTGCACCTGGGCCCCGGTGGCCACATCGAACTGATCGCGGACCAGGAATCCGCGCTCGTCCTTGCGCCAGGTGGGGTAGCCGTAAAGGCTGAAGAATTGCGTTTTGCTATCGGCCACGCTCGAGCCGTTCTGGGCCGTGCTGACGACCGGCCAGGTGGTCGTGATCGATTGCACGGCCAACGTGCCGGGAAACAACGTGTAGTTGAGGTACGTCGTGATCCGGCGCGATTGGTAGGGATCGACCGTGATGTCGTCGGGGAAGACGCTCGCGGAAACATGATGCCCAAAAGTATTAGACCTGTCCCGTCTAGCTTCCCCAGCGTGCCGGGGAACAGGGTGTAGTTGAAGCAGGTGGTGATCCGGTGCGATTGGTAGGGATCGACCGTGATGTCGTCGGGGAAGACGCTCGCGGAAACATGATGCCCAAAAGTATTAGACCTGTCCCGTTTAGCTTCCCCGCAGGCCGCAACGATCGCGGAAAGACAGCAACATGCCGGTATGA
>DATLQY010001147.1:0-6672 GCA_035534975.1 Pirellulales bacterium | reverse complement strand
TTGTCTTGGTGCGGGGATTCGCCTGAACCCCTGGTACGCCGTTGGTTTCGATCTCGTCGCCGTCGTGGCCTTCACCCTCGTCCCAAGTCGCGCGCGCGGCAGTCAGCCGACGCGGTCGCGGCGGTTCGCATTCGGCGCGTGGCTGACATCCCGCTCCTTTGCGTGTGTCGCCATCGCAATTCTCGCCCTTCAATTGAAGCCAAGTCGACTCACCGACGGTGGCGACATCATCGGATCTGGAAATCTTGTCGCTGTCGATCCTCAAAACTGGGTAGGCCGGCCCCTGCCGCTGCTTCCGTACATCGAAGGGGCCGATCCACTGGCAGTCGGGCGTTGGGTCGTCGTTTTTTACCATCACGGATGTTCGTCTTGTAAACGGCGCATTCCACAGTTTGAAGCGCTCGCGCGGGAATCCGCCGCGGTGGCGCAGGCGCCGCGCTTCGCATTTGTCGAAATACCCCCGTACGCGCCGCGCGTGGAAGCTGCGACGCAGGTCGACGGCACGGGGCTCCACGTCAGGCTAAACGGGGACCGCCTCTGGGCTTTGCCGCTCCCAACGGTGCTACGTCTGGAGGACGCCACGGTTACGGCCCTTAGCACGCTGGGCCAGGAGATACTGGCTTCAGTGAGTTACGACGCCCCGGCCATTGCCCGGGGCGACGCCCGGCAAAGCCGGTCGGATTTTCCGGATGCCGCCGATGCGTGGCGCCGCAAGTGGCTCGGCGAGATCGCATGCGGCCCGCTGTCCCTGATCACCGTTCTGGAAAGCTTGGGGATCGAGCTCTCCGACGCCGACAGGGACGAAATCATCGCGGCGGCGGGCACGAAGGGCACCGATATGGGCCAGCTCAAGTCGCTTGCCGAGCAGTTCGGGGCGCACACGCTACCAGTCGAGCTGTCGCCTGCCGCGCTTCGCCAAACGGGGCTGCCCGCCGTCGTGCATGTAAGTGGGACTGGCTTCGCGGCAGTGACGGACTATTCGTCCTCGGGTCTGGATCTCGTTTTTCCGATGAAACCGCCCATGGACGTCCCGGACGCTCGCTTTGCCAACGTATTCGGGGCGCGCGGCGTGGCACTCCTGGTGGCACGGCGCCCAATCGCCGCCGAGCGGCTCGGTTTCGGCTCACCATCTCCGGGGGATAGGGCAATACCGACGGGTGCGCATTTGCGGCCTGGGAAAGGAATGCTGGCGGTCGGCCGCATCTACCGCCTCGACTGGACGTGCGAAATCTCGCTGCACAACGACGGCGATGAGCCGCTTGTCATTGCCGAGGCGGTCGCGGTATCGTCAACCACGACACCGCGCGTTATGCCCGCCACGATCTCCCCCCACGCGGCGGCCCGACTGCATGTGAGCGGGCGCGCCGAGCGACCCGGCGCCTTCAAGGATGAAGTGACGCTTGTAAGCAATAGCGTAGGTGGCCGCGCCACAAAGCTTCCTGTGCATGGCTTTGTCGACGAACCCGTCTTCGTGCGCCGGCCGGCCGTGGCCTTCGACCCAGTCGTCGAAGGTGTCACGACCTCAACAACGGTCCCGATCGCGCTTTCAGAAGGCGTTGATTTCAATACGCTCATTTGCACGCCCGACGACGCGAATCTGCTGGGCGCTGAGTTGATCGATCAGGGGGACGGTGCGGTGGCGCTTCGCATCGACTGGAAAGGCCGCGCCCAAGCCGGTTGGTGGAAAGCCCGCGTTCGCATCGCTACCGGCGAACCTGATTCGGTCGCATCTTCGATTGACGTCGCCGCGCATGTGCTGGCGCCCATCGAGGCCAGGCCTCCGCAGATCTGGATTCGCGACGCGGAACTGCGCGGTCAACGGTCCTGGTCGCGCCGGCTGCTGTTAAAGCGGAACGTTGCCGGGTCATGCGGGGCGGCCTGCGAGTTCAGCGATGTCCGGTTAGGTCGGGCCATCGCGGTTACCACGTCGCGCGACGACGACGGTAATCTGCGTGTAGCACTGTCGCCGACCGCGGGGTTTGGCGAGGTTCGAGAGGCTGCCATCGATGGCGACGCGTGTTTCACATTCGAGGATGGTCACAGTTGCACGGTCCACGTTGCCGTTGGCGACGATGCGTTGACGTTACAGTCCACAGCGGTTTTACCAACTCGTCCTGAATGAAAGAGGAGACTTCGCAATGCAAAATTTAGTGCTATCGAACGGTATGATTTCACGGAGGGCCGTTACCGCGGCCGCGGCGGGCGTCCTGATCGCAGGGGCGATCATTGCGGGCGTCTCGCGAACGCCGTCGCGTGGTCGCGTGCTCGGCGCACTCGAGTTGGAATCCATTTTCGGGGACGGCTGCACGGCGTGCTGCGCCCCATACACCTGCTCGACGGCGACGCTAGGCTACGGTGGGACGAAATGCGTCAAGTGCGACAGCACGGCCTCGAGATTCCTCGTTTGCCCGGGCAGCGACATGCTCGGAACCAACACGAGTTGCTCCTGGGGGACGAACACTCCCTGCGGTAGCTCCACCTGGGAAGGGGGAACCGTCACCGGCACCGGTATCTGCGGGACATGCACCTCCGCGTCGTTCGCACCAGGTGGAATGTGCTCGAACGTCGTGCAGGCGGCGATACCCCCGGGTATCATATGCAATTACTGCGACTAGCGTCGCTGGGTAGCGAAGCGTCTATGCGCAGCCAAGCGAGTGGGCAAGGATCGACTGCGCGGAACGTGGTAGCGCGGATTGGCCGGGCTGTTACCCATCAAAGGAGCGGGAAATGCCATCGTTTGAACACTGGGCCGCCAACCTTCCTCGTTTGGCGAGCACTTGCGCCATCGTGTGGGTCGCGTGCGGCGGCGGAGCGACGTGCGCCTTCGCCGCGGGGCGAGAGCACGTAGTCGCTCAACTGCGCCACCAGGAGCAACTCGTGCGCAGTATGGAGTGTACCTACGAGTCGAGGCGACAGGCGACGACCGCGGAAATGATCCCGCTCATTGAGGAGTTGTGCCGCAACCGGGCGGACGGGCAGACCCGGGACAATTACGTTACAACGCCGGAGCAGGCGGAATCGAGGTCGTACGGGGCCCGCTGGTGGCGAAGCGGGCCCAAGGAACGCCGCGAGCTGCTTTGGATGGGGGAGCATACCGCGGGCCGCGGCGCGGGACCGCCTGTCTTGATCGAGGCCTTCGACGGCCAGCTCGTACGGAAGCTGGATTCCCTCGAAGGGCGGGCCATCGGGGTGATCGCAACAGCGGAAACGGGGCATTGGATCGACACCAACCGCGTGCAGCCCTTTTCGTTCTTGTATGAATTCCAGAACGCTCCGTACTCGGGCCTGATCGCCGACGCGCCGGATTTCGCGTGCGATTCGGTCGAAAAGGATGGCGCGCCGATGCGGCGGATTTCGTTTCGTCACCCGCAGTTCGAGGAGTGCTCATTCGTGCTCCTCTTCGACGCCGCCGACCGGCTCGCCGAGCGCCAGGTGATCCTCAAGTACAAGGGCGACGCGGACCCGCCGCGAATAAACGAGATTGACCGGTTTACGGGATACGAGCGGTTCGACGACCCGAGCGGCGAACCGATTTGGTTCCCCCGTGAGGCGGCGTACAGCTATTACTGCGGCACGGCCCAAAACGGACAACTGGCCGAGTACTGGTGCGACAGGATCAAGATCTCGGAAGTCCGCTTCAACGTCGAGATTCCTGACGAGCGGTTTACGTTGTCGTTCCCGACGGACGGTCGCGTGATCGACGAGGTGCATGGGCTGGGGCAGCTCGCGCGCGGCGTCGACCCCGAAAGGCCGATCGCGGCCGGGACCGGCCGGTGGCAGCTTGCGGTCGCAATCGCCTCGGCGTTGCTCCTGGGCCTGATTTCGCTTTACGCCGTGCGCCGCCGATCGCGTCAGGGGCACAGGTAGGTTCCTTGATCGCGCCCGCTAAATGAGTAGGTAGCCCGCCCCGAACAGGGCCGAATAGAAGGCGAGGTAAGCGCCCGCCAGCACGTGAACGGCGGCAGACGCCGGACGTGGAAGTTGTGTATGGATCAGCGCAAGCACCAGATACAGCGGAAATACCACGGCGGTGAACCTGCCGAAGCCGGCCATGCCCATTTCGAATGCGCGGGTCAGGTACGGTATGCCGAACAACCCCGCGGCGAGGATTGCTTCATAGGCCGAAAGCCACCGCCGCCGGCAACCAAAGGCCAGCAACAACAGCGCCGCCACGAAGATCAGCGGGTTGGCCGCGTGCAGGCTGAACAGCGCCGCGCCGTGGCGGTCGCGCGCCGCCCAGAACGTCGGCGACGCGGTGTCGAACACGGCCCACAGCGGCTCAAGCGTACAAAGAGAAAACAGCTTTCGCGGCACCGTTGCTTCGGGTCGTACCCACCACTCGCCCTGCGCCTTCGCGAACGCAAATGGCTCGCCGAAACGGACACTCAGAAATGCGCAATAGGCGATCAGCCCCCAGCATCCCAGTGGCAGCGACCAGAGCAGTTCGGCGATCCGGCGGCGAGTCGGTTTGCGCGACCGCCAAACGTAAAGGACGAGGGGTCCGAGGAGTGCGGCGCCGACCGGGCGCGCCGCGGTGGCGAGCCCTGCCACGAGTGCGACCCCGGCGACGGGCCAATGGCGCTCGATGCCGTAGAGCACGTACAAGACCAGCAGCAGGAAAAGCGATTCCGAGTAGGCCATGCGTAAGAAGAAGCCCGTCGGAAAGGTGCCGAACGTGAGCAGCACGATTTCCGCGAATTCGGGCGGCGAATCGCGGAACCGAGACTGAACGTAGCGGTACAATACGACGAACGCGGCAGCCAGGCAGCCGTGCGACACCAGTAGCAGCGCGGTCACCGCCGGAAGGTCCGTCAGTTTTCTGATCGCCGCGGCGACGGCCGGGAAAGCGGGGAAGAAGGCGACGTTGCTCTGCTCGCCGGGAGTATAAGCGTAGCCAGAGTCAACAATTCCAGCGTAGGAGCGTCCATTGTTTGCCGCGAATGCCTGTAGAATCCCCGCACGATCCGGCGCTGGCGGTAGAAATGGCCGCAGGAACCAGTGACCGAAAAAAACCGCCAGAACCACGGGGAGCGTCGTCAAGAAGTAATAGGACAAGCCGATCACGACGGCGCTCGCGTGCCCGTTGGTCAAAACGGAGCCAGGACTGCGATCGGCGCGCGCGTTTGTGACGATTCGGCGCGAACGGCGGAAGATGGAAGGAATCGAAATGAACGGCATAAGGCCCCATCGTAGCAGCCAGCGAACATGACGTCGAGCGTGACCCCACACGAACGGCAAACGCAGCGAACCCTGAAAGTGTCCTACCGTGCGGCTCGCCTAGGAGAACCCGTGCGCCCGCGCGCGGTTCCCGCTGATAGGGCGATATTCAATCCTCTCTCGCATATATTTGGACATTATCTTGCCGCGACGCCCTTGGCATACGCGCTTTTTCGCGGGGCGGAGTGTCGACTGCTGGGAGAACTGAAACTTCCGAGACCGGCCTTGGACCTCGGCTGCGGCACAGGCGAATATGCCGCGTGGGCGGTTGACGAGCCGATTGAGGCCGGCGTCGACCGTTGGTCTTCGCCCCTATGGCGCGCAAGTGTGGGCGCGGCATATCACGTTCTGGCGCAGGCCGATGCCGCGGCGCTTCCGTTCCCCGATGGGAGCTTCGCTTCGGTGCTGGCCGTGTCCGTTTGTGAACACCTGGTCGCACCTTCGGCCGCGTTGGCCGAAGCGTTCCGCGTGTTGCGCCCTGGAGGGCGGTTCGTCGCGACGATCGTGCTGGCCGATATTCACGATCACCTATTCTACGCGAGGCTTTGCCGCGGGATCCGCCTGGGCCGGTTGGCGAGGGTGTACGAACGCCTACACGACCACGTTTTCGACCACGTCGCCTTGCATCGCCGCGACGATTGGGAGAGAATGCTGGCGATGGCGGGCTTTCGCCTGGTCGAAAGCCGCAAGATCCTTTCGCCACGCGTAATTCGCTGGTTCGATTTCTGGTTGATCACGGCCTGGCCCTACAAGCTGATGCAATGGCTCGGCATGCGACCGTTCGTCTGGCGACCGCGATGGCTCACGCGGCTATGCTGGAACTGGTTCAAGTCGATCGACGAGGACGCGGGCGACGAGGGGAGCGTGCTCTTGGTGGTCGCGGAAAAGCCCGAGTAAGTCATTGGTCATTGGTTCTTGGTCACTTGTCATTGGTCACTTGTCATTGGTCATTTGTCATTGGTCATTTGTCATTGGTCACTTGTCATTGGTCACTTGTCATTGGTCATTTGTCATTGGTCATTTGTCATTTGCACCGAGTGTTCTGAACTCGGCACCTACCCCTCACCCCTCACCACTAACCACTGGTCGGAGCACACAATGCCACGCAGTTCCATTCGCTCGGGCATCACGCTGATGGAACTGTTGGTGGTCGTCGCGATCATTGGGCTGGTGATCGCGCTCGCGCTGCCGGCCATCCAGGCGGCGCGCGAGGCGGGCCGGCGCACGCAGTGCCAGAACAACCTGCACCAGGTCTCGCTGGCGGTCGATGGCTTCTACGATTCCCTGAGGCGTTATCCGCCCGGGCAGTTCAACGGGACCTACGGGACTGGGCCGAACTCGCGCGCCTGGAACTGGCTCGCCCAGGTGCTCCCCTTTGCCGAGCAGCGCAACCTTTACGAATTCGGAAATGTCCAAAACCAGACGCTCAGCCAAAGCGCCGCCACGGCCACGCCG
>DATLQY010001146.1:0-2384 GCA_035534975.1 Pirellulales bacterium | reverse complement strand
TGGAAACCAACGCCTGGCCGACGTCGAGACTGCGGATCAACTCGTCAAACCCCAACGTGGCGTTGGCGTATTTGACTTCCTCGGGAAGGTTCGACTTGATGTTCTTGCGGATGTAGTCGATGTCGCCCTGGACAGTCAATTTGTGAACCAAGAGCGTGTCGACTTGCGCCAGGATGCGGGGGTCGATCGCTGTGGGCTGCTGAGTGGCGACGACGAACGAAAGGCCGTAGTTTCGCCCTTCGCGCACGTACTTCACGATCACGTCGGTGGCCGACGTTCGTCGCTCCGAGGGGAGAATGTTTTGGGCCTCGTCGATCGCCACCCAAGTGGGTGGGACGGCGTCGCGTAACGCGGCTTCCAGCGCGGTCTGCTGTGCGGCGGGCAAGTTTTCGATCAGCTTGAGGTGCTTTTCGGACTCGGAAGCGCGCACGCGGGACGCGATCAGCCGCCGCAGCAACGCGGCGACGACGATCAGCCGCAATTCGTCCGACAGCTTATTCATCACGATCACGCTCATCCGGCCGGGTTGCAGGAACTCGGCGAGTGACGTACCGCGCTCGTCGAACAACGGATTGCGGCTGTACGTGGTAAGTTGCTGCAACACGGCGCGCCTCGTTTCACCCTGGTACGCGCCGACAATCTCCGGGTCGGTCTTGACGCAATTGATCAGGTCGTCGAGCGAGTACTGTGTCCGCGGCGCGTGACGCCGGTTGCCGTCGGACCAACCTTCGACGGTGACTTTGATGAACGCGTCGTTAAGAAGCTGCCCCATACGGTCTTGGTAGATGTCCAACCCCAACAAGTAGCCCCAGTCTTCGGCGGCGAAGTCGGAGCAATTGATCGTGAATTCGCGGTGCTCGGCGGGCGTGCCCGGCTCGCGACTGCCCTTGGGAATCCAGATTGCAACGTCGAGCGATTCAGGCTGGATATCCCAGCCGCGGCGCAGCGCGAACTGCTCCTGTAAGAGCTCACGCTTCGCCCCGTCCCTCAGCAAGATGCTCATCCATTGGAAGATGCCCAGCGTGTCGAACAACAGGGCGGAGGATTGTCGCAGGTTCTGGGCAATCGAACTGGCCGCCTCGAGCGTGCAAAGCCCTTCGAGCAGCGTGCCCAAGGTATACGATTTTCCGGACCCTCGCTTGCCAAAAAGCGCCACCACATGCGCCGCCGCTGTATCGAATCGGACGGGCGTGAGCGGGCCGGCTTCGCCGAGACGGCCGAGATAGACCCAGCCTTTCGTGTCGTGATTCGATGCTCCCGCATAACCGGGAATCGAACGGAACACTCGGGGTTTAGTGGTGAATTTCTTCATCGCGGGATTCCCGCAGGCGGCTACCCGAAAATAATCGGGGCGATTTCGTTCACGATGTCGTCGTCGACCACATCTTTTTGGGCGTCCCAGGCGGCAATCGCGCACTCGTTGATCGTCTTGATGATGTTGCGAGGCGTCGACTTGATGACATCCTGGCAAGCATAGCCGCAAAGCAAGTCGAACGCGGTCGCTGTAAACGGGTAGGTGCGCGCCGTCGACGTCAGGCCCTTTGACTGAACGCGCTGTTCGGCCACGGGCTTGTCGACAAGGTGCGAGAGCATCTCTTCGACAAAGTTTTGAACGTTGACCGGGGCGGCAAGCGTTTCCAATTCGATATAATTGTTGTGTCCGATGCGCGAGGTCACATCGCCCCGTAAAAAGATGCGCGGGGCGTCATCGCGCGTGTCGGCCTTGAAACCGATGACGAATCCCACCGACGAGTTGGCGTTGTCCGCCAATTTGCGGACGTATTGGTGCCACGACTCGGCGGCATCCCCCTCGCGCACGTTTTGAAGCTCCTCCATTTCGTCGATGAATAGGATCAGGCAAACGCCCACGGCCCGGGCAAGGTTACCACACGCCTGCAATCCCGCGACCAGGTCGCCCACGCCCACGTCGCCCAGGTTCCGAGTGACCTTGATGGCTTGCAACTCCCCGCCCGTGAGTTTCTGCCCGCTGAGCCATCGCCAGGCGGAGAAACTTTGCGGACCGCTTCCGCGAAGCTCTGTAAACGCCTTTTGGATGTTGGGGTCGCCGGTCAACTTCGCCAGTTCCTGGCTGAAGTTCGGTGACTTCGCGAAGAGCTGCTGAAGCCAGCCCTGCACGGTGTCCATTCCGATGGCCTCCATGTTCTGCAAGTGCCATTCGCGGGCCGTTGACTTGCTCTGAACCTCGATTTCCAGATGCACGACGTGGGGCGATTCCTTGCATGACGGTGGCTTTTGGTGCTCCAGCCAATGCGCCAGGTAGTGCAGGGTTTGCGTCTTACCGCAGCCATACGGCCCCCAAACCATCATCTTCGGCACCTGTGGGTCGACGAACGCCCGTGCTATCTGTTGGCGCATCCGTTTTT
>DATLQY010001145.1:0-4246 GCA_035534975.1 Pirellulales bacterium | reverse complement strand
CAGATACCTACCGACCAAGCTCGGCACACAGACGATCGCCGCATTCCTTGCCGCCGGCAATGCCTCCGTCGAAAAACTTACCGCTTCCGCCGCATGAAATTTGCGCGGGAAACAAGAAATTGGACGGTTAGCAATGCAGATTTCGCAGATTCTGACCAATAATATCTGCGTAATCGGCGGAATCTGTGGATTGGCCTCCTCGTTCGCGTACCCGCGACCCAAAAGTGATCGACGCCGGAGCATCGCTGACGCTCTGCCACCAGCCACCACCCGCAAAAGGGCGTTCTTTCGCTCCAGCGAAAGGCAACTTTACGGGCTACTCGTCCGCGGGCTCGTACCAATCGCCGCGGAGCCAATCGACCAGCAGGCCGAGCTGCTGTTGGCTGAGGTGGTTCAGTTCCGGGTTCTCGGGATGGCCGGCGAACGTGGGCATGCGGTCGTTGTTGTCGCCGTAATAGCGGCCATCCGACGGGTTACTGATCATGCCCAGAAGCCATGCCCGCGAGCCGTAGCCGGTGAGCGTGGGGGCGGTGCGGTCGTCGTCGGCTTTTTCGTCGTGGAAGCGGTGGCATTCGGTGCAACCTGACTCGCCGGCGATCAACGCCCGCCCGGTCTTGATGCGGTCGTCGTCTGCTTCGTCCAATTCTCGTTGCCGGGGCAATTTCGCCTCGGCCGACAATGCCACGACGACCCGTTCGACATCGGGGGCCTCGGTATCGGCCCACGTATTATGCACGAAGTCCGACATCTCGCCTTCTTTGTGCGCCGTTTCACCAAAGTACTCGGCCGAGTCAATGCGTGTGTGGGCGGGGTCGAGCAGACCGGAAAGCCACTCGCGAGTCGCGAAGGCGGTGAGGTTCGGAGCGCCGGTTGGGGTTGGGTTCTCTGCATCGGGCGGCGCGGGGTGTTTTGGTGAATCGGCGTGTTCGTGGCAGCTTGCGCACCAGCGCGCGAAGAGCCGCCGCCCCTCGATCTTGGCGTCGTTGCGCAACAACGATGCGGCGCCTGACGGGGGAATGCCCAGTGGCCCCTGGGCCAGTACTACCACCCGCTCGGCCTGAGTTTTGGCTTCGGCGACGGCTTCGAGGTAATCTTTCTTGTCGCGGTCCTCGTAAATCGCCAGACCGGTCAACGTCGCGGCGCCGGCTAAAAGCACGAACAAAAACAGACAGTTGAACCAGTGGCCCACCTTCGAGCGACCGATGAAGGGCATCAGCGCGAACACGCCCATCACCAACCCTGGTACCACGATCGCGCCGATGATCTCTTGGGTTTCGCCGTGGAAGAACTTGAGGAACTGGAACAGGAACAGGAAGTACCACTCGGGCCTGGCCGCCGAGTAAGGATTGGCCGGGTCGGCCGGCGCGCCCAGGTCGGCACCCAGATACGCGCCGGGGGCCTGACCGGCGTGGTTCCCCGTGACGGCCGGCTTGAAGGTCAGTCCCAACACCACGGCCAACACTGCGAGGCAAGCCACCGCGTCCTTGAGCACCTGGTCAGGCCAGAACATCGTATCCGCTCGCTTCAAGGGTTGCTTGGCGTGCAGTCCGGCTCGGCGGAAGAGGTAAACATGCAGCACGAGAAACCCGATCAACAGCGCGGGCAAAACGCCGGCGTGCAACGCGAAGAACCGCGTCAGCGTCTGGTGCCCGTAGGTCGTGCCGCCGACCACCACTCGCTGCACCGTCGGCCCCGCGATGGGTACGATGCCCGCCAGGCTCGTGGCAACTTTGGTGGCCCAGTAGCCCTTCTGGTCCCACGGCAAAAGGTAGCCGGTGAGCGACAGGCCGAGCACGACCTGCATCAGGACCAGACCGGTCCAGAAGTTGAACTCGCGCGGCGCGCGGTACGCGCCGTCGATCACCACCTGCATCAGGTGCAGCGCCAGCAGCACGACCATCGCTTGGGCCATGAAATGGTGCAACCCGCGCAGCAGCCAGCCGCCTTGCACCTCGTGCTGCATATAGTAGACGCTTTCCCAGGCCGTCTGCGCGCTGGGGCTATAGCCCATCCAAAGGAACAGTCCGGTGACGAGCTGGACCACAAAGGCGAACACCAGCGTGCTGCCCCAGACATAGCGCCAGCGGGCGCCGCCGGGCACGCGCTCGTAGAGCGCCTCGTGAACGAAGCCGCGCCATCCGGTCCGGTCGTCGAACCACTCGTCGAGGTTCTGCAGAATCTTGCTCATTCGTCAGCCACCTTCGCTTCGGATCCGGTCCGGAAGTTGCGGTACTTCACGAAGATCTCACGGGTTTGCTTGAGTCGTTCCTGGTCGACTTCGAGCGTATCGAGATCGCGAGGGCTGGGGCAATGCTCGGGGTCGATCCGGGTGCCGTCGGGCTCGAAGCTGCTGTTGTGGCAGGGGCACTTGAAGACGCTCTTGGCGGACACGAAATCGACGTTGCAACCGGCGTGCGGACAAGTCGCACTGAGACACTCGACTTGGTCCTCGGCCGTTTTCCGCAAATAGACTCCGCCGAGCGGTTCCTTGGGATAGAGGTTCCAGGCGTCCTGCTTGTCGGCGATCACCTGAAAGAATTGCGGCGCCTCGCCCGCCAGCGAGTCGACCGTGGCGACGCGGATGAAGGCGCCTTGGCCGCTCTTTCGCCGTACGGGGTCGAAGAAGGCCACCAGCCCTGCCGCCGCCGGAACGACGGCCACGATTCCGCCCACCACGATCGCCGTCAATTCCGTCATAAAGCCGCGGCGCTGGCTTTCGGCGGGCGAGGGCGGATCGCCGCTCGCGACCTTGTCGGTGTGCTTTGCCATTTCGGCTCCTTGGGCGGGACGACCCCTTGTGCCGGCTCCATTGCCGTGGAGGTCGCGTGATCGTGCGGGAGCTGCGCAGGACGTCTTCCTCGGTCCGGCGTGCCGAAAAAGAATTATCGCATGGCCAGGCGAACGGCGTCAAGCACTCGCCGCTCGGCGGCCTCGTAGGGACCGTCGATCATCGCGCCCGCCGCGGCCTTGTGCCCGCCACCGCCGAAGACTTCCGCGAGCTTGCTGCAATCGACCGCCGATCGGCTTCGAAAACTGACCTTGAATTTGCCGTCGGGTTGCTCGACCAGGATCACCGCCACCTCGGTGCCCGATACGGTGAGCGTCATGTTGACCACGTCTTCGGTATCCGAGGCGTGCGCGCCGGTGGACTTGAAGTCGTCCTGAAACACGACCGTATGGACGAGCCGGCCGTCGAGCTCCGCCAGCGTGCGGCCCAAGGTGCGGCCAATCAGTTGCAGCCGCGCGAGCGAGTCTTGCTCGTAAAGTTGCTTGTAGATTTCGCAGGGCCGCGCTCCGGCGTCGACCAGCCGTCCGGCGTAACGGTACGTGTCTCCCGTGGTCGAGGCGAAGCGGAACCAGCCTGTGTCGGTGGCCAGCGCGGCGAAAAGCGGCGTGGCAATGTCGGGCGTGAGCTTCACTCCCAAGTGCTCGGCCGCTTCGAGCACCAGCCGGCCGGTGGCCTCGGCTTGGGTGTTCTTGAACGCTTCAGCTCCCAGGTCGTCCTGGCTGACGTGGTGGTCGAGCACGAGCTTCTTGGCCGCGGTCGCGCGCAATACGATCGCCATGTCGCCGAGCTGCGCCCAGGCACTGGTATCGAGTACAAGCAGCACTTCGATCGAGTCCAACTCGGCAAGCTGCACGTCGGCGCCCAACGCCTTGAGGCGACGTTGAGGATCGATCCATTCGAGGTTGGGCGGCGTCTTCTGCGCGTTGACGATCAGAACGTTCTTGCCCAGGGCCTCCAGCACGCCCGCCATCCCAAGCTCGCTCCCCAGCGCATCGCAGTCGGGACGCACGTGGCTGGTGAGCAGGAAGCGGTGGTGAGCTTGGATCAGCTCGACGAAGCGGGGCCAGTTGACGGACATCGTGGTAAGGATAGGCGTTGCGTCACATCCTGGCAAGCCGCGCAGGATAAGGTGGAGGGGTGAGAGGTGATTGGTGAGTCGTTCCCGGCACTCACCACTCACCACTTACCACTCACCAACCATGGCCGCGGCTACGCTCGATCGATCCGGCGGTCGCGCAGGTGCCAACGCAGTACCTGCCAGAACCCGATTTTTCCGCGGACCGCGGGGTCGGTCGAAACCCTTCGCAACTCGGCCATCAGGTACTGTAGGTCGGCCGGCTTCGGCTTGCCGTTTCGGTGGTTCATCGTGCCGTCTCCTTTGAACGGAAATCGCCCCTGACATTGCCGCCAAGGGGGGAAACACTCGTTCTATCGGCTGGGGAAGTGCTACGGCTTTTG
>DATLQY010001144.1:0-4629 GCA_035534975.1 Pirellulales bacterium | reverse complement strand
CTGGACGATCTTGACGAAATTGCCCGTCGCGTTCTGCGGCGGAAGCAAAGAGAGCGTTTGCCCGGTGCCCATGGAGAAACCCGTGATGCGGCCCTCGAACTCCCGCCGGCCGCCGTACATGTCGACCTCACAGCGCACGCGCTGGCCGATGCGCTGCAGAGCCAACTGCGTTTCCTTGAAGTTGGCGTCGATCCAGATTTCAGTGAGCGAACGGACGGCCATCAGGCTTTGTCCCACCGGGACGTTGTTTCCGGGGTTGACGTTGCGGCGGGTCACCTGGCCGTCGATTTCGCTGACGATGTCGCAGTAGCGGAGGTCAAGCTCGGCCTGAGCGAGATCGTCGCGGGCCTGGGCGACTTTGGCTTCGGCCAGCTTGACGGCGGGTGCTTCGGGAATGAGTCGTTCGTAGATTCGGTCCACGTTTGCTTCCGGATCCTGCTTCAAGAATTCCTCCTTCGCCTGCTTCGGCATCCCGTCCCACGTCGCCGGAGCGAATCCCAACTGCGTGAGGCTGCTGTACATGGCGCCCAGCGCCTCTCGCACCGTCGAGAAATTCTCTTCCAGATCCTCTGGCACATCCAAGGGGTTCTCGTGATTGATCGGCAGACCGAGACTGGCACGCGTCTGCTGAATGGTCTGCTCGGCGCTGATCACACGATTCCTGGCCACTTCCAAGGCGGCCACGTACTGGTCGAACTGCTGCTCGGTGATGACGCCTTTCTTGACCAGCGCTTGGTTGCGCGCGTAATCGCGAGCCGCCAGTTCGCGGTTGGCTTGCTCCACCTTCAGTTGCGCCACGTTCGAGCTCAACAACTCGAGTTGATTTCGGACGTCCTCCATCGCGTGGTCGAGCTTGAAGCGGCTGCTGCGGGTCTGGGCCACCAGGCCGCGGACCTGGGCTTTGGCCATCCCCAGATCCCTTTCCGCCGCCACCACGGCCGACGTCTTAATGTTCACTTGGATCTGGTACGGTTCCTTGTCGAGCTGGACCAGCACGTCCCCCTTTTTCACACGCTGATTGTCGTCCACCAGGACTTTCGTCACCTGACCGGCGACCCGCGGCGCGACAAACGTCACGTGGCTGTTGACGTAAGCGTCATCGGTGGAAACCGTGTTCAGCGCGGTCGCCACCCAGGGGGCCAGGAAGTACCCTCCCAGCGCCACGGCGACCACCATCGCCGCCAAGACGAGACTTTTGCGCCAGGAGCGCGACGGCGCAGGGCTCGCCGGCGGTGTCGGCCCCGCGGTGACCGGCTGGTTCGGTTGCGTCGCTTGCTCTTCCGGCGCGCCAACCGCCGGGGGCTGCGGTGGTTGCTTGCCGTCCATCTTCGTCGGTTCCGGGACTGGAACGGTGGTCGACATGGTCGATTCCTTTTTCATTCTGAAGCAATTGCCTGTCTAAAAATCCGCTTTGGCGGCGTTTTCCCGGCGGCATAGACTCGGGGAGCGGGAACGATTGCATTACCGAGGTGGCGAGCCGATCTTACACGAGATCCCGATTCTTCACTTCACTGCTCTTCTCTACACTGCGCGCGACGTCAACCCGCGCAAAGGTTTTCCCATCTTTCGCCCCTCGGAGATGGGGGCGGCATGTCGTGTGCCAAAATCCTGTTATAAATGCCTTGCCGTCCAGGTCAAGAATTGACGCGGCCCCACTACCCGCGACCAAGACGAGAAACCGTTGCCGATGGAGGCCGAGCCGGGGACAACTGGCGGGCACACGGATTGCACCCTCCCAGGGAAAGAGTCAAGCGGTGGAAGCGTCAACCGGTCGAACGGTGACCGTGTCTGGTCGTTGGGCAGCCAGGGCGCATTCGATTCGACCACTTGCAAATCGCTATCAGTCAAGGGAGGTGGTACCATGGGATTTTCAGCAATCACATCGGGGCAGCGACGAACGGCCCTCGTCCGTGGGCGACAGGAGACCGTCCGCGTCCTCGAAGTCAATAGCTCTTCGTTTCGTCCCGTGGCACAGCGCCTCTGTAGGGTCGAATCAACCGGCCGTTGCGTTCTAGTCCCCGAGACCGACTTTGGCGGGATCGTTCCAGAATCAGACGGCAACGATCCTCGACGGAGTCCAACGGCGGGCTCTTCCGTCCAGTGAACGGCTGGCCGAACTTGGCCGGCGTGCCGCCAAGGTTAGTCGTTGGCCCGAATTCTTTCGTTGAGTGGTACTCCCCTCCCAGGATCAGCGACGTCGTGCGCGGCTGTGGGTACTCCCCTTGTCGGGGAGGCGCGGCGATGTCGCCCCGACCTCGGGAACTGTTCGCCCTGCGCACGCAATCGCTTCAAACGGGCAATGTCAGCCCGTTTTCGTTACCAGGCCTTAGGAAAGGCGAAACGGAAAAATTATTCTAAACCCGGTTGATTCGTTCCCTAAATCTTCCGACAATTGGATTATGAGCATTGAAACCATTCCCACCAGCGTAATGGATGATGTACAAGCCGTGGCAAACGCAGTTGCCGCCGGCAAGCCCGTTGATCCAGAAGTCGCACGCCGCGTCCAAGAGCGGTCGCGATCGGCACAGGACGAACTACTCAAGAAATACGGAGTGCGGGAGATTGCCGTCGATTTAGTCCGTGAAATCCGTGAAGAATGAGGTACATCCTTGATTCGAGCACCGCGCTGAAATGGGTGCTGGCTGAGCCAGATTCCTCAAAAGCCTTGCAATTACGGGACGAATTCAGCAGGGCTGTGCATTACTTGTTGGCTCCCGACATTTTCCAGTTTGAAATCGGTCATGCACTGACACGAGCAGAGCGCCAGAAGCGGATTCTTGTCGGACAAGCGAGCCTGTTCTGGGCGGATATCATGTCCACGTCACCGCATCTTGAGCCCTCCGGCACTCTTGTACCCCGAGCACTCGTGCTCTCTTCGACTTTTCGAATCGGGTTGTATGATTGTCTCTATCTCGCCGTCGCCGAACGCGAGCAGTGCAAGGTTCTCACCGGCGATCAACGACTCGTGAACACGTTCCCGGCTCTGACTGTTCACCTGTCGTTGCTTTGACGTCGCGGAAGCACCAGGGGCCGCGCGCCGTCCTGGACACCCTGGAACGACTGGCCAACGCCTACGGCTCCGAATCCGTCCGCGTCCGGCAAGACCTCTCCATCGCCGAATCGCAGCTTCGCGACTACCAGGCCCGACTCGGCAAACCCTGGCTCGGAAGCTTTTCGTACATCGAGCGTGAGGACACGACCGAATTCGCCCGCGGCCAGGTCATCGAATGGATCAACAAACACTTTTTCTTGTAACCCGGAGATTCCGAACTATCAATCCGGCTTGGACTTGCCGTCATCCAGTCGCCGCCGCAAGTCGGTGTCCCAGCCGGCCACGCCCCACCCGAAACTCGACTCTCTGCAACGAGGCTCAGGCGGCTCAGGCTCCCACGGCCGAAATGGCCGAGACTCCGCCATCGATCAAGAAGTCTGCCCCGACGACGTACGCAGAATCGTCCGACGCGGGCTGCTGACCCTGCGCGCCTCCCGCCTGGCGGGTCTACGGTGCGGACGCTAGCATGAACCGTGGGAGCCTTTTTACGCCGGGATCTGGTCATGTCAACTAGCGACGACCTGCGTGTTCAATTCACGGGGCAAGTCCGCGTGCTGCAAATCATTGTCGCCGCGATTACGCTCGGTCCTTTGACGTATCTCGGCGTGGTGTTTTCGACAGCGCCGCCGGATCAGGCGGCGGGCGAAGTCCAGGGGATGTTCAACACCTTCCTGGCATGCGGTATGGCGGCGGCCGCGGTGGTAGCCTGGCTCGTCGTGCCGCCGCTCGTAACGACAAAATTTCGCCGCCAAATCGCGGCCGGTGCTTGGCCCCCGCTGGAACAAACCGGTAATCCGCTCGCGGCGCCCTTGAACGACGCGGGTAAACTGAGTGCCGTCTATCATGTCCGCACAATCATTGCGGTCGCCATCCTGGAGGGCGCGACGTTCTTTCTGGTATTCACCTACCAGCAGCAACGAGACACGTTGGCGTTAGGTTTCGCTGTGCTGTTGATGCTCATGATTGCGCTCCATTTCCCAACGCGGGCACGAGTTGCGGACTGGGTCGAACGACAGTTGGTGCGGCTGTCCGACGATCGCGACGCGGAACAGTTCCGCCGTTGACAGGGCTCGAACCTGTGGGGGCGGACGAAGACAGGGTGAACCGCAGATTTCCGCTGATTGCACAGATTGAGGCAGAAGGGTCTCATGCAAGGGCGCGAAGGCGCAAAGGAGAAAGTCGTTGGCGATCGACCGACAAATGGCGATCGAAAGGGGGAGTGGAACGGCCAAGCTCGACGAAGGCAGGGTGATCCGCAGATTTCCGCAGATTACGAAGATTGAGGCAGCCGTCGGCGATAGGTGTACGGCGGCGGGAGGCTCACGCAAAGGCGCCAAGCCGTAAAGAACGGGAAAGCAACGGTTTTTGGACAGAAAGATTACTGACAGAAAAATGCTTGCTGCGCGTCATTGGTCATTCGTCATTGGTTATTTGTTGGGCTCTTCGCGTTTTTTAGTGGGTAACTTTTCGGCTCAGAAGCGCCTGTGAGCACGTAAATCCTGGGAGATTCTTTCTTTTCTTGAGGCGGAAAAGCTGCCATGCTTTTGCGATGGCGAAATTCAAACTGCTCCATGACC
>DATLQY010001143.1:0-8251 GCA_035534975.1 Pirellulales bacterium | reverse complement strand
GTGAGGAACTCCTCCTTCGTTCCGCCGCCGTCGGTCCAATTGCGCCGCAGCCTGGCCAGCGCGGGATTGTCCCAGGCCACCAGCCCCACGTCGCCGCCGGCGAGCATCGGGCAGATCTTCTTGAACCGAGGTTCAGCCGTTGCCGCCAGGGCACTCGTGATCCCGCCCAGGCTGACACCGAAGATGCCAAGCTGTTCGGGATCGATCTCCTCTTGCGCCGCCAGCCAGGCGGCCCCGCGGCGGATGTCCAATATCGCCTGCCGCATTCCCTTGACCGTCTCTCGAGGATCTTCGGAAATCATGCGTGCATTCACCTCGGGTTGCCGCCGCGGACCGTAGTACGGGAGCTTGACGAACAAAGCCACCACGCCCTTCTGGGCCAGAGAGCGGCAGAAAAGCCGGGAGAGTTGAAAGTCGCCCCCAAGGATATGGAGCACGATGACCGCAGGGTGCTTCCCGGCGCTTGTCGGACGGAAATACTCGGCATGCACCGTGTTGTTGTTCGGGTGCGGCGTTTCGACGGGCGATGGAAACGTGACTTCGAAAATCTCCATTGCCCGCGACACGGTTTGCAAGGGCGACTGATGGAAACGGAACGTGTGCGGCGCCAAGCGGAACAGTTCCGGCACCTGCGATTCGTCACCCGCCGGCTCGAATTGCACCTCACCCGTGCGTTCGCCCTTAGCTGGCTGTGTGGCCGGCGGCTCAGTCTCGCCGGCCGCCGCTCGGCACGAGAGGCACACGACGACAAGCAAGCCGGTGAGCCAAACGCGTGGCGTTGGGATGAGCATGGGCAACCTCGTTGGATTGGGACTTACGTTCAGGCGAGACGATGCGGCGCGCCGGGAAGTGTAACATATCCGACCGCGAACGGACTCCCCAATCGACCCGGACGTTTGCCCTCCCACGATCGTTCATGGTCATTTATACTTCACGCGGCCTGCCATGGGACATTTTACCGTGAGAAGGTGGCGGCTGGTGGCGGAGACATGAATAGCACCCAACCGATCTCCCTTCCGAGCGAGTTTGCCTCGCCGCCCGCCCGGCGGCGTCGGTGGAAACGCGCCGTTTGGCTGGCGGTCGCATTGGCGCTGGTCGTTTGGACGGCGAACTCTCGTGTCGACTGTGGGCCGGCAAGCGGAACATCGTTTTCGGGCAACGCGGCGAATGAAATCAATGACCCAAGCACGCTGCGGATTGCGACCTTCAACATCCACGGCGGCCAGGGGGGCGACGGAAGGTTCGACTTGGGGCGCACGGCCCTCGCGCTGGGCGGTTTCGACCTGGTTGGCCTGAACGAGGTTCATGGCCGCTACGCCTGGGAACCGCTCGATCAGGCCGAGTGGCTGGGGCGCGAGCTACACACCCATTGGCTTTTCGCCCCCACCGAACAGCGCTGGTGGCATTACCAGTTCGGCAATGCCGTGCTCAGCAAGCTCCCGATCAAGTTCTGGCAGCGGCTTCCCTTGCCGCGCCGGCACGCACGCAGTTTTCGCAACGCCGTCGTCGTCACCTGCGAGTTTCAAGGCCGAGCGTTGCACGTGGTCGTCACGCACCTCGACCGTAGCGATCCGCGCGACCGGCAAGAACAGTGGCAAACGATCGCCGGGCTTTTCCTCGCGTTGGCCGAGCCGGCCGTGCTCATGGGCGACATGAACACCCAAGAGCTGGAAGCGCCGCTGGCGCGGCTCCTCACCGCTCAGGGCGTTCACGACCCGCTGCGGGAAATCCTGGGCGAAACCGGGCCGCGGATCGACTGGATCCTGACTCGCGGCCTGCGGACGATCGATGCGGGGATCGATGACGGAGGCGCCTCGGATCATCCGCGCGTGTGGGCCGAAGTGTCGTTGGATGCCGAGTAGGGGCTCTTGGAAAAGGAACTTGAACCTCAGGTTGAGCCATGTCGAGTCAAATCAAGATTATCGACGTCCGCACGATTGCCCTGCGAGGGGCGACTCACGACCACGGCTGGCCCGGCGGCACCGAACCCAGCGTACAGTACAATACGCTCGTCGAGGTGCTCACTGATCAGGGCCTGACCGGCATCGGAAGCTGCTATACGACGCGTGCCCTGGTCGAGGCCGCGCTGGAACTCTTGCGCCCGCACCTGGCGGGCGAGAGCGGTTTGGAGCCCGAGCGGGTTAGCGAGAAGCTGCGGCAATCCATGTTCTGGTTGGGCCGCGGCGGCTCGGTCGAGCACGCGATCAGCGGCATCGATATCGCGCTTTGGGACCTGCTGGGCAAGGCCCTGGGGCAGCCCGTTTCGCGGCTCTTGGGCGGCAACTACCGCGAGAGGATCAAGCCCTACGCATCGATCTTGTTCGAAGAACCGCCGCTCTTGCGCGAGAAGCTGGCCGAGCAGGTGAGGCGCGGCTTCCGGGCGATCAAGATGGGCTGGCGGCCGTTTGGGAGGGTCAGCCGAAAGTACGACGAGGTGCTGATTCGCACCGCCCGCGAGACGGTGAGCGACGACGTCGAGTTGATGGTCGACGCGGGGGGCAGCGAACAGTTCTGGCCGCACGGAGTCGCCTGGGCCCGTGAAACGGCCAGGATGCTGGGCGACTACGGCGTCGTCTGGTTCGAGGAGGCCCTCAAGCCCGACGATGTCGAGGGGTTCAAGGAGCTGAGGCAAAACTCGCCGGTTTTGATCGCCACCGGCGAGGTGCTCACACGTCGGCAGTCGTTCCAGCCGTTCATCACGTCGCGCGCGCTGGACATCATCCAGCCCGACATGACCAAGTGCGGCGGGTTGAGCGAAGGCCGCAAGCTGGGTTGGATGGCCTACGACCACGGCGTGCTGCTGGTGCCGCACGGCTGGAACACGGCGGTGGGCGTGGCGGCCGACCTGGCGTTGACGGCGGCCTTGCCCGTGGCCCGCTGGGTCGAGTACCAAACCGGTGTACCCTATATCGAGGAGATCATTTCGCCACCATTTGCGCTCGACGCCGACGGCATGCTCCGCGTGCCCACGGGGCCGGGATTGGGTATCACGTTGAACCCCGATGCCCTGGGAAAGTACTCGGGCTAGTCGGCGGAGACAAGCGATCCGCACCGGCGAAGGTCCTGTGTCGCCAGGTCAAACAGGACAGTTTGCACAGGAGTCAGTCAGCCATGCCAGCCTACCCGAGCGTGGTGCCAGGGTGCTTCCAAGGTGCGCGATAGGTCCGCTTGAGCAGGCGCGTGGCCTCAGGGTCGCCGGCCACCTGCCGGCGGGCAGGGTCGTAGGCCAGGGGCCGGCCCAACGTCATCGAGAGGTTGGCCAAGATGCAAGAGGCGCTGGAGATGTGCCCCTCTTCGATATCCGCCACCGGCTTGCCACGGCTCGCGATGGCCGCCAGGAAATCCTTCATGTGGCCGCGAGTCGCCGGCGCCGCGTTGAGCTCGATATCGGCCTCGGTCAGGTCCTCGGGGTACTTTTCCCGCTCGAAGACGCAGTCCTTGTGGATCGCCTTCCCATCGCCGTTCGGGATGAAATCGTAGCTCATCGTGCTCGCCTTGAGCGTCCCCTTTTCGCCATAAAGAATGGCCGCCCAGGGATAGGCCGGATCGGGCGCGGCGCCCCAGGTGCGGTGCTGCCAGACGACGTTCAGGCCGTCGTACTCGAACGTGGCGGTCTGCGTGTCGCTGATGTTCGACTTGCCCCCCTTGTCGACCAGGATTCCGCCGGTCGAATAGATCCGACTGGGCCAGCCCAGGCCGAGCATCCAGCGCACCGTGTCGAACATGTGGACGCACATGTCGCCGACGATGCCGTTGCCGTATTCCATGAACGTGCGCCACCAGCGGAGGTGGGGCATGTCGTCGAAGGGGCGTAGCGGCGCCGGCCCGGTCCACATTTCGTAGTCGAACCAACCGGGGACGGGCACCTCCGGTGGGTCGCCGTTGGTGCGCATGTGAAAGTAGCAGCAGATGTCGACGTGGCGGACCTTGCCCAGCAACCCGGCTTCGACGACGTTCTTCTTGGCATCGATGAGGTGGGGCGTGCTCTTGCGCTGGGTGCCGACCTGGACGACGCGGCCGTGCTTGCGGGCGGCGGCCAGCATGGCCTCGCCCTCAAGGACGTCGACGCTGATCGGCTTCTGAACGTAGACATCGGCCCCGGCCTCGATAGCCGCGATCGCGGTCAGGGCGTGCCAGTGATCGGGCGTGCCGATCAAGACGATGTCGAGGTCCTTTTCCTTCAGCATTTCCCGGTAGTCGCCGTAAGTGCGAGGCGCCTTCTTGGACTTCTGGCGATCGGCCACCACTTTGGCGGCGCCGTCGAGCATGTGCGCGTCGGGGTCGCACAACGCGACAACGTCCACGGGCGCCACCTGGATCAGCCGGAACAAATCGCTCTTGCCGTACCAGCCACAGCCGATCAGACCCACGCGATGTGCCTTCGGCTCGGCCGCGTGCGCGACGTGGTAATTGCCCACGATCGACGTCGCCAGGCCGGCGACGCCCGTCTTGAGTACTTCGCGGCGGTTCATGTGGAACTCCCAGGGGAGCGAAACAAGATGAAACAGCGGTGGCCTTACGACTTGGCCGCCTGGTTGGTCGGCGCGTTCTCAGGTACAAGTGGGGGAGTGACCGGAGCCGGACGCTTCGGGGGCAGCGACACACCCTTGCGCCCGCTCCTTACATGTCGTTCTCGGAGGTCGCGAAAAATGGCGCCCATGTCGTAGTTGAACTTCTTGGCGTGTTCCTCACGAATCCGGCGAATCTCGGCAATAATTTCGTCCATCGACGTAGTCTCCAACCTTTAGCGGATGAGCAGTAATTGTTCGGGCGTGCAGATGACTGGGACGACATAACCCAAGGAGCGGCAGCCAGCTTCGATGTCCTTTTGAATCGCCGCATTCGCAATGTGGGTACAATTCCAGGTTAACAGGTAGTCCATGCCATTGACAACCGCCAAGGCGATGTGCGCTGCGTCATCGGCGGCCTTGATTGGAAGTGGCACATGGGTTTTCGGCTTCATTCAGTCGTCCGGGGAGTCCCTGCGGTCGTGGTGCCGACAAGGACGTTTATTGGACAATAGGCCCAAGCCCGCGTCAATTGCCCGCCAGATCCGCTACAATGCAAGGCACGAACCACCGACATGGAGACTTTCGATGCCGACTCGCCAGCAATTGGGCGGCGTGATCCATACCTACCAGCGGTACGACCCCAAGACGTTTCCCAGCCCGACCGAGCCGCCGCCCGACCTGGTGTCGTCGGCCTTCGACCACATGCTGGCCTACGGCAGCCTGCGCGAACTGACCGAGGAGGAACTGGCCCGCGCGATCCACCTTGACCCCAGCCAGTTCGCCGGACTGGGACCGAGCCTGGATGCGATTCGGGAAATGCTCTTGGAACGTAAGCGGCGGATTCTGGCGACCTATGAGACGACGCGCGTCCGCGAAGAAGCCCGGCGGCAGTACCGCGAGGCCGGCGAAAAACTCCAGCCGCCCAAGTCGCTGCGGCCGCAGTACGCAAGAGCATTCGACGAAGAGCAGTTGCGCGAGCTGGAACAGCTTTGGTACCGAGCGGGCGGAGAACGTTCGGCATTTGCCCGCGACCTGGTTCAGTTGGTCGACCGGCTGGGAGACAAGTACCAGGTCGACGAGCTCGCCGCCAAATACGAGTTCACCGGCCGCACTCCGCTGGCCATTCCCCAGGCGCTTGAGGTCAAGGAAGAATTGGAGCAGATCGACAAGCTGCTGAAGCAACTGGAAGAAGCCGCCCGCACGGCGCAAATTGCCGTGATCGACGTCGAGGAGCTGGCCCGCTACGCGGAGCCGGGTGACATTGAAAAGCTCAACGCGCTACAGCAACAGATCGAGGACTATGTTCGCGAGCTGGCCGAGCGGCAAGGCTTGGAACGCACGCGGCGAGGCTTCCAGCTCACGCCCAAAGCTTATCGGCTGTTCCAGGGAAAACTCCTGGAGCAGATCTTCAGTCAACTGGCGGCCTCGCGCAGCGGCCGGCACACCGGACCCATCGTGGGCGAAGGGGCGGTCGAGTTGCAGCACACCAAGGAATACGAATTCGGCGACTCGGTGGCCAACATGGACATCCCCGCCTCGCTGACCAACGCCATGCTCCGGGCGGGTCCCGGGCTCCCGGTGCGGATGAAACCCGAAGACATCGAAATCCACCGCACGCGCAACACGCCCAAGTGCGCCACGGTCGTGCTGATGGACATGAGCGGCTCGATGCGCTACGGCGGGCTGTACATCAACGTCAAGCGGATGGGGCTGGCGCTCGACGGCCTGATCCGACGCGAGTACCCGGGCGACTTCTTGCAGTTCATCGAGATGTACACCTTCGCCAAGCCGCGGCCCTCCGGCGACATCGTTCACCTGATGCCCAAGCCGGTCACGATCAACGATCCTTGGGTGAGGCGCAAGGTGGACATGAGTCGCGAGGACATCAGCGAGATGCGCATCCACCCTCACTTCACGAACATCCAACACGGCTTGCAACTGGCGCGAAAGTTCCTCGGTGCGCAAGACACGCCGAACCGGCAGGTGATCCTGATCACCGACGGTCTGCCGACGGCGCACTTCGAAGGACATTGGCTTTACCTGCTTTACCCGCCCGACCCGCTGACCGAATCGGCCACGCTCCGCGAGGGGCAATTGTGCCGGCGCGAAGGGATCACGATCAACCTGTTCCTGCTGCAGAGCTGGTCGCAGTCGCTCGAAGACGTGCGTTTCGCCCACAAGCTGGCCGAGTCGACCAAGGGGCGGGTATTCTTCACCGCCGGCAAGGACCTGGACCGCTACGTGGTGTGGGATTACGTCAATCGCCGGCGGGCGATCGTTTCGTGAGCCAGGTGCGACGTCTCCTCGTTCCCACGCTCCGCCGACCCGCTGCGCAGGTGCCCCGAACGGTTCTTCGGACGCTCCGCGTCCTCGTCACAGACCGATCTACGACCTGCGGCCCGCGTTGGGCGCTTCGCCGTGAGGAACGCTGTTGGCGATGCGAGGCCGATTTGAAATTCTCCTCCTTCCCACGCTCCGCCGACCCGCTGCGCAGGTGCCCCGAACGGTTCTTCGGACGCTCCGCGTCCTCGTTACAGACCGATCTACAATTTGCAGTCCGTGTTGGGCGCCTCGCCGTGAGGAACTGCTACAATGGCAAGACATTGGTTTGTCATGGACAAAACCATGATCCAAGCGTCGTTAATTCACGATCAGGCCCTGAGTCGGCTCGCGTTCCAAACACGCCGCAGCGTTCTGCGCGCAGGTTCGTTCGGACTGGCAAGCCTCGGCGGCGCAACGTTCGGCGGCGAAAGCGAACGAAGCTCCGCCGCGAAACCCGCCACCCAACACGACACGGCCTGCGTGGTTTTCTTTCTCGACGGCGGCCCGTCGCATCTCGACACGTTCGATCCAAAGCCCGACGCGCCCGCCGAAGTCCGCGGCGAGTTCGAACCGATTGACACGGCCGTGCCTGGGATGCGGATCGCCGAGCACCTTCCACGCTTGGCTCGGCAAGCCAGGCATTTCAGCCTGGTGAGGTCGCTGTACCACGGCAATCCAAGCCACGCCCCGGCAGAGCACCAGATGCTGACGGGCTGGATGGGAAGCCGCGAAGGCACCGCGCGTGCCGTGATCGAGAACCCTTCCCTCGGGTCGATCGTGGCCAGGCTGGCTGGCTCGCGGCGCGATGGCGCGCCGGCCTACGTGGCGGTCCCCTGGAGCTTTCACCACGCTTACGGCGGCTCGCCGTTCGGCTCCGCCGCGTACCTCGGGCCGCGCTACGAGCCGCTGGAAAGCGGTCAACTGCCCGGTTCTACCACGGCGCCCTTCGAACTATTGACCTTGAAACTGGGCGACGGAATGAGCCTTGCCCGCCTGGGCGACCGAAGCGCACTCCTTGGCAGCCTCGAACAGCCGGCCGAGACGACCCCAAGTGAAGACGTTCATCGCGCTGGTGTCCTTCGCGCGCAGGCCATTGACCTGTTGCTGAGCTCACCGGTGCGCGAGGCGTTCGAGCTGGCGCGCGAGCCTGCGCGGGTGCGTGAAGGTTACGGCGCTCACGAGTGGGGTCAGGCGGCGCTGTTGGCGCGCCGCCTGGTGGAGGTCGGCGTCTCGTTCGTCATGCTCCAGTGTGGCTTGCGGCAAGATTGGGACACCCACAAGACCAACTTCACAAAACTGCGCACTGAGCTGCTGCCCGCACTCGACCAGGCTGTGGCGGCCCTGATCGAAGACCTGGCCCAGCGTGGGCGACTCGCGAGCACGTTGGTTCTGGTGACCGGCGAATTCGGCCGAACGCC
>DATLQY010001142.1:0-8125 GCA_035534975.1 Pirellulales bacterium | reverse complement strand
GGAAGCCCCGTGAACGGGGATGAACGGGGCAAACCGGCATCCGGTCGCTACAAGAGTAGAACAACGAGGGTGCCTGCCTGGTACTACGCCGCCCGCTTCAACTCGACCGGCCCTTCGGCCACCATCAGAGTCCGCATCAGGCGGCCATCGTCGCCATAGAGCTTGACGACTTCCTCCTCGGCGAACCAGATCGCCCTGACGTTCTCGAAGCGGAACTGGCGACCGACGAAGTAGCCCTCCCGGATCAGCACGCTCTCCTTGCACTCCTTGGTCTTGTGGCCCAGGTCGGCGACGGCGGCGTTGATGGTTCGTCGAAGGTGCGTGGAGTTCATGGTAAGATTGATCGACGCCTTGAGGGCCCGCCCTTCGGTCCGCCTGGTCGCCCCGGCAAAGTCGATCCGCAAATCTCGCCCGGCCCGCCCATTTTTACCGAGTCGTGCCGGGTGCTCCCAAGTGCCGATAGGGATTGAAGACCACCCCAAAGGAGCAAACCCGACTATGAGCAATCACCCCGGCAGCAAGAAGCCGTCCGAAAGCAAGGTCATTTCCATTGGCGGTCTGGCCGACTTGACCGTGGAACAAATTGCGGCCCTCGCCAAGTTCGTGCAGCAGGCGGGCGGAATCGAGCGAGCCCAACAAGCCATCGAGTCGCTGGAAAAGTTGAAGAGGGCTGCGTAGCTCGACTTCCGATGCTCGACAATGAGATCCGGCTGGCGGCTGGGTCTCGATGCGATTGCCTGTCCGGCTCAAGGCCCAGATTGAGCCGGACGGGCATGACCTACAGCATCGACTCGTCAGGAAGGCGATGCAACTGTCGCGCCGGACATGCGGATGCCGGCGGCGCTATGCCGTTTCCTGCTCGCGAAGCCCCAACTCCGACATCATTTGCTCGCGGATTTTGAACTTCTGGATTTTGCCGGTCACCGTCTGTGGGAACTGCTCGACGAAGCGTATGTACCGCGGCACCTTGTAGTGGGCCAGCTTTGCCCGGCAATACCGGCGGATCTCGTCGTCCGTCGCCTTCGCCCCGGCTTTGAGCTTGATCCAGGCGCAAAGCTCCTCGACGAATTTGGGGTCGGGCACTCCCACGACTGAGGCCTGCTCGACCGCGGGGTGCGTGAACAAGAATTCTTCGATCTCGCGTGGGTAGACGTTTTCGCCGCCGCGGATGACCATGTCCTTGATCCGGCCGGTAATCCGGTAATAGCCATTGGCCTGACGCAGGGCCAGGTCGCCCGTGTGCAGCCAGCCGTCGGCGTCGATTGCCGCGGCCGTGGCCTCCGGTTGATGGTAATAGCCGAGCATCACAACGTGGCCCCGGGTGCAGAGCTCGCCTTGCTGGTTGTCGCCCAGCTCGCGGCCTGTCGCCGGATCGACCAGCTTGACTTCGACTCCCGGCAGCGGCCGGCCCACCGACTCGACGCGCAGCTCGAGCGGGTCGTCGGCGCGGGTTTGCGTGATCACCGGCGAGGACTCCGTCTGCCCGTAGGCGATGGTCACCTCGCGGGCCCCCATCTCGCGGATCACCTGCCGCATGACCTCGATTGGGCAGGGACTGCCCGCCATGATGCCGGTGCGCAGGCTCGTCAGGTCGCGGCCCGCGAACGAAGGATCCTGCAGTTGGGCAATGAACATCGTCGGCACGCCATAGACGGCCGTCGCTCGTTGGCGCTCAATGGCGTCGAGCGTGGCGACTGGTTGGAACGACTCGGCGGGCACGATCATGGCCGCGCCATGCACGACCGCGCAAAGCGTGCCAAGCACGCAGCCGAAGCAATGGTAAAACGGCACCGGAATGCAAACCCGGTCGGCGTGCGTCAGCCGCTGGCACTCGCCGGTGTAGTAGGCGTTCAAGAGCAGGTTGCGATGGCTGAGCATCGCGGCTTTGGGAAAACCGGTCGTGCCGGAGGTGTACTGAATGTTGATCTTGTCGCCGGGGCCTAGCGCGCGAAGCAAGGCACCGAGATCGCAATGATGGGCCCGGCCGCGGCGGAGGAATTCTTGCCATGAAATCGCCCCGCTCGGCGGTTCGCCTTTGAGGGCCACCACCCAACGCAACTCGGGGAATTCATCGCAGCGCAGCTCGGCGGCGGATGCCAGGCCCGGGCAAACCTCGGCCAGCATTTCGAAATAGTCGGAGGTCTTGAAGCGATCGACCAGAAACAGGGCCTTGGCATCGCATTGCCGGAGGACGTACGTCAGCTCGAAGGGACGGTAGGCCGGGTTGATCGTCACCAGCACGGCGCCGATCCGCGCGGTCGCGAATTGCAAGATCACCCATTCGGGCACGTTGGTGGCCCAGATCGCAACGTGGTCGCCGCGGCCGATGCCCAAGGCGAGGAGGCCCAGCGCGGCCTCGTCCACGCGTGCTTGGAATTCACCGTAGTTCAACCGCAGCCCAAGGGCGGGGAATACCAGCGCATCCTTGTGCGGATGCGCGGCGACGGTTCGCGCGAGCGCCTCACCAATCGTCAGCCCCTCGACCCAAACCTGCGGCGCGCCGTGGTTCGCCATCGAATGTTCCGCCCTACTCTACCGGCTCTACCGGCGGGTCCGTGATCGGGTGCCGTTCCTCGGCGGAAATGAAGTACCCTTCTCGCAAGAACCGAAGCGTGTATTCCTGGACCTTCGCGTTCATCGTGCTGAAGGGGTGCAAGACGGGCAGGATGACGAAATCGCCGGCGCCCGCGAGTATGGTCGTCGAGACGCTCAACAATCCGTCATTGTCCCCCTTCAACCGATGGTTGTAGCCGCGGTCGTCCCCCTTGCCCCCGGCGATGATACCGAACTCGCACGGCGGCGTGGCCAGCGTCTTTTCAACGTCGGGCCAACCCGCGCCCAACTCGACCGCCGATTTGCCCAGCACGAGCGAGAAAAGCTCGTTGTCGCTCCACGACTCGGCGGCCGCCGCGCCGTGGTTGGGCGGTGCGATCATCACGAAGCGTTTGATCCTCGGGTCGGGCGTGTGGCCCGCATCGCCACCGGCCGTGTCGCCGAAGTAACGGCGGACGATCAGGTTTCCCAGGCTGTGCGCGACGAAGTTGATCTCCTCGATTCCGTCGAGGTGCTCGATGATCCCAGCCAACCTCTTCGCGTGCGTGCCGATGTCGGACCGTGTGCTGGCGTAACCGACGTTGAAGACCGTGTAGCCCCCCTCGTCCTTGATGTAATCCGCCAGCGATTGCATCGTACTCCGCATGCCGCCCAGTCCATGCACGATGACCACCGCCTTGCCCTTCATCGGCGGAAGATTGCGCTCGCGCTTGATCTCCTCGAGCTTCGCTTCGCACTCCTCGAACGAACCTCGACACTGGCGATTGTCCTCTCCGTCGAGCAGCCGGCAATGGCCGATGATCGCATGCCGCTGAATCCGCCAGTCCTGGAACAGTAGTTCGTCATCCCACAACTGCTTCCCACCCAAGGTCTTCGAACGCCAGTTCGACAAGCGGCTGCCCAAGCGCCGCCGGGCTTCGGGAGGCACGCCTTCCCGCGCATCGGCATCACGGTCGGCCGGTTCACCAGCCTTCTGGTCGGAGGGCTTTTTGCCGTCCGCCGCCGGCGTGGTGATGGTTTCGTCCGGCTCGGCGGCGGAAAGCTGCAAGAGATTGCAGCCCGACACGCCGGCCAATGACATCACGGTGACGACTGCCAACAAGGTCGAGCTTCGTAGAAAGGCGGTCATGGGCGGGGAACCCTCAGGTCGATGAAATCGTGGTAGGCGATTGTCGCAGATTCCCGCGATTCTCGCCAGTGGTAGTGGCCGAGCCTGTCAACCTCGCGCGGCCTACAAACTGCGCAAGTATCTAACGGCTGCGCCAATTTCCGTAATTGGATCGTCACATCGCTCACGTTCGACGCACCACGCGCCTCGGTACGAGCGCTCTTCCAAGGCCCCCAACAGGGCCGGGAAATCGGCCGCGCCGCGCCCCAACGGCACCTCGACGCCGCGCCCTTGGGCCAAATCTCGCACTCCGTCTTTGGCCCGCACGTACGCGATCGCGCCGCCCAGGGCCGCGACGGCGTCCAACGGCGCGAAACCGTTGATGATCAGGTTGCCCGGATTGAGCGCTACCACGATTGCTCCGGCCGGCAACGCCGCCGACAGCCGGGCAAGGTCGGTGCCGCTTTCGCTTCCCGTCTCCGCGGCCAAGTACGCTCCCACGTGTTGTCCGAACGCTCCCAAGTCGGAAAGGGCTTCAAGAAGTGATTGCCAGGCGCGTCCCTCCGGTTTGTCGGGTACTCGGCCGACCTGGTTGACGACCAGCGGCGCGCCCAAGGCGTGGGCGAAGCGCATCGCGGCCTTGGTCGCCTCGACGCGGCGATCCAGCTCGTCGGCCACGTCGTAGCCGCGCCGCGTGCGGAAACCGACGGCCACGACCCGAAGCGAGAGGTCGTCGAAGTGCTTTCGCAACTGCCGCAGGCCGGTCTGAGAGAGGTCTTGCGGATTGATTTCGCCGCGCGCATCCACCTCGACCGCCGTCGCGCCGATCCGCTTCGCCGCCAGGAGGGCTTGTCGGAACGGCATTTGCAAGCTACGCAATTGGACGGCGATGTTCAGCGACGGCATGAATCGATCCTGTGGTCATGGGCTCATCTCCGGGATTGTACCGTGCCCTTCGTGCGCGATGCTAGTGTTGCGCGGCAATGACCCGCCCCGACGGGAGCAGTCGGCGCGGTTTCCAATGGACGGTCCATGACTGCTTCCTCTGAGGGTCGTAAGTCCTTATCCGCCAACGCTCGAAAGGCGCCCGCGTTGACTTGCTCCGGCGCCTTCCTAGAATGACTTGTTCAATCTCCCTAACCACCGGCGTACCCTCGATGGCGCAACGAATCCTGACGGCTTTGCCCGTCTACAACGAAGCGAGATATGTTGCCTCCGTGGTGGCTGAAGTTCGGCGGTACAGCCCCGACGTGCTGGTGGTCGACGATGGCTCGCGCGATGGCACGGGCGATTTGCTCGCGGCCATCGAGGGTATTCATCGAGTGACGCACCCACAAAACCTTGGCTACGGCGCCGCATTGCGCTCCGCCTTCGATTTCGCGCAGCGCCAGTGCTACGACATTCTGGTCACGATCGACTGCGATGGCCAGCACGAACCGCAGCGAATTCCGCGTTTCGTGTCGGCCTGCACTGGCAGTAGCAACTCCGGAGGCGACATTTCCGGCTGCGACATCATCTCGGGCAGCCGCTATCTCAAGCAGTACCCCGGCGACAGCGCCCCGCCGGCCGAGCGCCGCCGAATCAACGAAGAACTGACGGCGGAGCTCAACCGCGCGTTGGGGTTGAACCTGACCGACGTGTTTTGCGGGTTCAAGGCCTACCGCGTGGCGGCATTGGGACGATTGAAGCTGACCGAAAATGGTTACGCGATGCCGTTGGAGCTCTGGGTGCAGGCGGCCCGCGCCGGTTTGCGAATTCGCGAATTGCCCGTGCCGCTGATCTACCTCGACGCCACGCGTTCGTTCGGCGGATCGCTCGACGATGCCCAAGCGCGGCTCGATTACTACCGCCGCGTCCTGGCGCGGAGCATGTTCGCCGCCAACAGTGCCGTCGCCAACGGTGCCGCCGCCAACGGTGCCGCCGCCAACGGTGCCGCCGCGAACGCTTCCGCCGTTGACACGTCCGCGGCGAATGCGACCGCGGCGCAGGCGAGGCGAGGGACCCTCTGCGGGGAATGCGCCGGATGAGCCAGACCGTCGCGGTTGCCCATGACGGAGACGGTGAAGGGCTGGGAAACACCGGGCGCGCGGCGCTCGAATACCGGCGGTTCCGGACTCCGCGAGAACATGGCGCCATGCTTGTCGAGCCGCCGCTGGCCGCCGTGCCGGAGCTGCTCGCCACGTCGCAAGCGGGCCGCCGGCGGTACTCGTACGACGTGCAAGGCCGGTCGCTGGCCACCTTGTCGGCCGAAGCGCGCCTGGCGTTTCTCGCGGAGGCCCGGCGGTACACGTCGAGCTATCGCGACGTTTTGGCGCCGGCCACCGCCGAGCGCATTCTGTTGGCAGGCCACCAGCCGCAGTTGTTTCACGTCGGGGTCTGGTTCAAGAACTTCGCGCTGGCGCGATTGGCCCGCGACGCGGGCGCCGTGGCCGTCAACCTGGTCATCGACAGCGACACGCTCAAGGATGCGTCGCTGCGCGTGCCCGGCGGCACGGTCGCCGAGCCGACCGCGGCGCCGGTGCCGTTCGACGCGGCGACGGCGGAACTGCCTTTCGAGCGGCGCGCGATTCGCGACCGCGAGCTGTTCGCCGGATTTGGCCGGCGCGCCGCCGCGACGATCGCTCCATTCGTAAGCGAACCATTGATCCGGCGTTTCTGGCCCATGGTCCTCGAACGATCGCGCCATACCGATAACCTCGGGGCCTGCCTCTCGCAGGCGCGCCACCAGCTCGAAGGGGAATGGGGCATGGCGACGTTGGAGTTGCCGCAAAGCCGGGTTTGCCGGCTGGACGCCTTCAACTGGTTTACCGCCCATTTGCTGGCGCAACTTCCTCGGTTTCGGCAAGTCTACAACGACGCGCTGGGGGAATACCGCCGGGCACAGCGAGTCCGCGGCGCGAACCGTCCCGTTCCCGACCTGGCCGCGGAGGGCCCTTGGTTGGAAGCGCCGTTTTGGGTCTGGACCGACGCCGACCCTCGCCGCCGCCGGCTGTTCGCCTTGCGGCAAGGCGGCGCGGTCGTGTTCGGCGATCGCGCGGGCTTGCGAGTCGAATTGCCGCTCACTCCGGATGGCGACGCCTCGGCGGCAGTCGACCGGTTGGCTGAGCTGCCTGCGCGCGGAATCCATTTGCGTACTCGGGCGTTGACCACGACGCTTTTCGCTCGGCTGTTCCTGGGCGACCTTTTCTTGCACGGTATCGGCGGCGCCATGTACGACCGGCTGACGGATTTGTTGATCGGCCGCTTCTTCGGCTTGGAACCAACGCCGTTCATGGTCGTTTCGGCCACTTGGAAGTTGCCCATCGCGCTGGCGGGCGACATTGCTGAAGGGGCGGGCCGAATCGCGCAAACGCTGCGCGACATGGAGTACCACCCCGAACGGTTCCTCGGCCGTTCGGCCGCGGCCGATCCGACCGGCGAGGTCGCCGTGACGATCGCCGCCAAGCGACGTTGGATCGCGACCGAGGCCAACGCGGCCAACGCGCGCGGGCGCTGCCACGCGATCCGCGAAGCGAACCGGATCTTGCGGCAGGCGCTCGCCGAACAACGGTCCGACTGGCTGGCGGCCGCCGGCCGCGCCGAGCGGCAACGGCGCGCCGAAGCGGTGCTCGGCTGGCGCGAATACGCCTTTTGTCTTTACCCGGAAGAAAGTTTGCGGAATTTTTTGCTGGATTTTCTCGCGAGCAGAGCATAAGCTAGCGGCATGACGGATCGTTCGACTCAAGCTGAAGGGATTCTAACTGATGCGCACAGACGCTTCCGCGCCGGTCATTGCCCGGCCCATGATTGGTAGGCACGCGTCGCCGGCGGTCGACTTGCCGGCTGTTGTATCACCTGCAGGCGCGTTCGCGGTTGGCTTGCGAGGCGCTTCGCCGGCACGGGTGGTGCAGGCTTGCGCCGGCGATCACCCGGCCATTCATCAGTTGCTCTCGGCCGTGTTTCACGCACCCTCGCGCGACGCCTTCCATGCTTCGCTCGACGATCCCTTTTACGAGCCGCGCGACCGGGTGCTGGTCAAGCGCGGCGAGCGGATCGTTGCGCACCTGCACCTGACAAAGCGCGTGATGCACCTGGGCCCGATGAAGCTGCCGGTTTCGGGGCTGGGTTGGCTATGTACGCTCCCCGAATTCCGCGGTTTGGGATTCGCGCGGCAGTTGTTGCGGGCGGCCGATCGAGTCATGGCGGCCGACGGCGCCATGCTGGGTCTGCTGTCGACCAGGCTACCGCATTTTTTTCGCGCCGCCGGTTGGGCCGTTTGCGGGCGGCAGAGCCAGGCCCACGCCGGAAGCCGAGAGCTGCTGGCGCAACTGTCGGCGTTGGGGTTGCCTCCGCAAGAGGGGGCGCTCAATATCCGACCCTTGAGGCAGGTGGAGTTGCCCTCCCTGATGCGGCTCTATGGCCGCGCCACGGACGGTTTGATCGGAGCCTTCGAGCGGACCGAGGCCTACTGGCGCTGGCTGATCA
>DATLQY010001141.1:0-8416 GCA_035534975.1 Pirellulales bacterium | reverse complement strand
GATTCGTAGCCGAATTCGCAAGAATTCGAGATTCGCCGGGCGCCGATTCATCGTACAACACCCGCACCGCGTCAGGATCGAAACGCATCGGCCCGGTCAGCCAGGCGTGCCATTGTTTGAGTGTGCTGGAGAAGAGCAGCTCGTGCTCGTCGTCGCCGACGATTCCAGCTATGATCAGCGCCCTTCCGCCGGACGTTGCGCCGTGAGATTCGTCCGCCGCCTTGGCCGGCAAGGTCAACGCCAGGCACACGGCCGTCGTAATCGCGAAGGGGTGTGGTATTCTCTGTTCGAGCACGGTGCGATGCTCCTTTCGCCACATTTGCGCCTTGAATTGCCCAGCGCGCCACGCCGCCGAATCTAAACGCGGGCAGCCTATTATCGCCGGAAGACGAGCGATTCACAACTTCCGCGGCGGAATTCCTTAACGGCCCGTCACGAGCGCTCCACGCGCAGTTGTTGCTTCAAGCCGAGATCGTCAATGGCCTGCCTCAGGTCGGCCTCAATGCTCGTGGCGAGGTCGGCAGCGAACGTCGCCGAAAGATCGACCGTGGCCGCGAAGCCATTTCCAGATCGTAATTTGGGCAAGAGCCGCGTGCCCAGCCGGTTCCACACCTCGGGTGGGATCTTGCCGACCAGCCTGATCGTTTGAACCTTCGCAATGGTGGCTGCGGTTGGCCCATCAACCACAACTTCGCTAGGCTCGTTATCCGAATCGCCGGTGGAACTGCCGTCGCCGCTCGGCGGCTCGACGAGGGCTGTCTCCGCATTGGTCGATTTCGCTTCAAGCTCGCGCAGCGACTTGGCCTTGGCTTTCGTCAGCAGGAACACTCCGGCATCGAAGGCGACGTCCTCGGCGGGCATCAATTCGTCGAACCAAAGCCGTTCGTACGATCCGTCCGAGTTTGGCCCGGAAGCCAGTCCAAACTCGGCGCGGCTCACGAAGTCGACGACTTTGCTCCGCAGCATCGCGTCGGGGTCGAGCAACCGTGTCAGGGAGCCATTCAAAAAGCTCTGTCGCAGGCCGGCCAACGGCCATGCCCCCGATTCCTTCAAGGCCGGCGGCCAGGAGCGTTCGATGTAGCCCGCCCCTACGCCTTCGTTGAGCATCGCCTCCGATTTCAAGGCGGCGATTACGCGGCCGCACAACGTTTCACTTCCGCTTGAATGGCCGGCACCAAGGTCGATCACCTTCAAACCGTCGAGCTCCTGTTGATCGGCCAAGACGATGAAGCGGTATCCCGCCCAAACCTCTTCGGCGGCTGTACTCTCGGCGGTCCGAAGCTCGGCTTGCACGTCGGCCAGGTCGGCGCGCTCGAATTCGGCGCCGAGTGTGCCGGTGTTCACTTCCTTGGCGACGCGACGCCAGGCGAGCAGCAACTCGACTTTGTCGCGCAGATCGCGGCCGGGCTTCTTGAAACACCAGATCAGCGCTCCAGGGTAGAACCTGTTTGACCCGGCACGTTGGCTTGTCCAGGCGACCATTTGCTTGCGCAGCTCGTTGCCGCCGGTCCATTCGCTGTCGGCATTCATCACCACCAAGGTCAATTTGGGTGAGTCGGGCACGTCATCCGACGCGGTCGGCCAGGCTTCGACGGGAATGCTCGTCCCCGTGCGGAACTCTTTTTCGACTAGCTTGCGCAACTCGGGCTTGACCTCGGCGGCTTCATCAAGCGATGCGCGCCGGTCGTTGACCACCTTCCGCAGCGTCGGCTTGTGGTGGATACGGAACCCGTCTGTGCCCACTTTGCGCAGAAAGTACGCTTTCGATTCCAAGGCCCATGCCGCATTGTCGATCGAAGTGGTTTCGACGCCGGGCTCACCCAATGCGAATCGCAGCTCCGGCAAATGGGCCACCTTGTCGATCTGCCCGCCTGACGATTCGAACAAGATCGCCGCCCCGACGCGGCGGTGGATCTCGCGCAGCGGTCCCTTGGTATCGGCGTCGAGCGCGCGGGCATGCGCTTGTTGCCCGCCGATGTCGGCGTCGATCGCGGCGACCAGCCGCGCTTCGCCGAGCTGTCCCAGCACCGCGCTGCGGAACTCCATCACGTCGAGCGGGGCCGAGCCAAGCGTGATCAGCGGTTCGCGCCGCGCGTTGTGGTAGCCATCGCGGTAGGCCCACGAAATCCATTGGGCGAGCATTGCCAGCGTGCCTCGGGTCTGTTGGTACTGCGGCAGCGCCTGCCACTTGCGCTGAAACACCGACAAGGTCGCGGGATGGAACGGATAGCAGGCCTCGAACCGGCCGCGAAGCTGGTCTTTGGCCTTGGCCTCGGTGGTCGCCGTGTCGACGGCGGTCCATTCCGGCGGGAGCTGTGCCCGCCGCTCAAAGCACCATTCGGCGTAAGCCTTCGACACTTCCTTGCGGATGCGTTCGTTGCCCAGGTGCTCGAACAGGCGTCGACGGATCACATCGCCGATTTCCGCCTCGTCGTTCACCAGCAACGGCTTGCCGACCGCTCCCACCACCTTGACGATTTTGTCCTGCCACATCATGTCGAAGTCGGTCATTTCAACCTGGCTTCGCGGCAGGCTGATCACGGCGGCGCGCCGGTTCGTGCCGAGAAAGCCACGCACGATGTTGTGCATGAAGGCGTGCATCGGCTCGGCAAAAGATTGGTGGCGAGAAAAGAAATTGAGCACCTCGTCGAACAAAAGCAGCACGGGCGCGTTGGCCAGGGCGATCACGCGATTTATCGTGTCGGTGCCCGGCGGAGAGCTTTTGGCCGCTGGCCCAAGGGCCGCCACCCCTTCGTCGCCCGCCAATTGCCGGGCCAGGTCGATCCAGGGGGTTTCACGGCCTGGCTGGGGATCCCAGGCATTGCCTACGAACACGGCGACCCTCGCCTTGGGCGCCGCGCCAAGGCCGGCCTCTCGCAGCAACTCCGGGATACCAGGCCAGGCCGCCGATTCGGCGCCGCCGTTGGCGACGTGCCAGAGCGTCGTGAGCATGTGTGTTTTTCCGCCCCCCATCTGTGTGACCAGCGTCTGAACCGGGGCGGTGTTCTCGGTCTCGCCCGCCAGGCGACGCAGCACCAGCGCCGAATTCGCCCGCAGGGCGCGCGTAAACGACGTACGTGCGAAGAATTGAGCGGGCAGTTGGTAGTCGGGCGGCGCCTCCCCTCTCACGACCTGCTCCAAGGCGATCGCGAACTCATCGGGGTTGAACGACCGTCCCTCGCGGACTTCCTTGCGCAGCTCGGTGACTTTGAACCAGGGTTCCAAGGGATGTGCCTTTCAAGTTTTCTTCAGTCGCTCGAAAAGACGCGACGACGATTCTTTCAGACGCCCCAGATTCGCGTAGGCAACCGGAGCGTAACCCCGGTCGTGGGCGTAGAGGCGATACCGCAAGCCGTCGGTCACGACCAGGTCGCAGGTCGAGCCCAGCGTATCAGCATAACCTTGGGCCTGTTCGACCGCCCCCTCGACACCTGCCCCAAGACACTTGGCTTCGACGATCACCTGGCAGTTCTCTGCGATACGGGGCAACGCTCGGAACAGGGCTACGTCGGTACGTTGCCAGCCTACCGCGATCAGCTCGGGTCGCCAACCCAGGGCGCGGAAGAACGGGACAACGAAATGGGCGACCATCTCGCTTTCCGACGGGTGCTCGCCGAAGTTTTGCCGGTCCCAGTACGCCTGTAATCCCAGGTCGTGCGCCAATGCGACAAGGTTGACAAACGCTTCAGGTACCACACTTAGCCGCCCTTCTTCTGGTGGCAGGTCAGGCAATAGCGCTGACTGCCAATCGGTCGGCGGCGACGCGATGAATCGCTCAGCGAACGACACGATTTCTCGAGCCCAGACCCGTGCGAATCGTTGTGGGTTCGCGCCGAAAGCGGCGCGCCCGAAGTCGTGCGGCGCCGGCAGACGGAACCAACGCACGCGACGCGCGTGCTGAAGCGGCCAGCCGTTCACGTCGTCGAATTGCGGCAAGTGCAGGTACTCACTGGCGACGCTGCCAACCGCAACGGCCTTCGCATTTCCGATACGCAATACGAACAGGTCGCCTAAGGCCACCTCGCTGGCGAACCATCGCACGGAACCGCCTTCGAAATCGCCGTCGTCACGTTCGATTTTCCACGGCCCTGGGTCCCCCGGCCCGATCAGCGCCACGCTGTACTTCAGGAAGTCGTCCGCGTAGGCGCGGTCCGTAGGACCTCCCGCAATCTGCCAGCACGTGCGATTGGTCATTCGGTCGCGACGCCTTCCCACCCTTCCGGCGGCCAGACTGCAATCGGGTGGCCCATTCCCACGGCGAGCGAGCCAAACGCGTCGATCATCCGCCGGAACGACCGGCAACGCGCATAAGCAAACGCCATGTCGAATTGTGCCGTGAGCTTCGGCTGGTCGACTGTGGATTTGTACGTGCCTGACCTCGACATCCGGGCGCGAACCTGCTGTTTCGCACCACGTGGCGTTTCGGGATCCGGGTGGCTGGCCGCCTCCTGCCGGATGCCGCGTTGGCCGCGGAGCGATTCGATCGACGCCAGGAACCACGCTTCGAATTCAGACTTCGGCAAGACGACGGCACAGGGCACACCGCGAGCCTCATCTCGTGCCCACGCCTGAACTTGCGGCCCCAAGTCCGCGGGACACTCCGAATCGCTGTCGAAGAGGATCAAGATGGCGCTGCAATCCGGTTTCAGCCGTGCCACTCGCACCGCGTTGCGCAATGGCCCTTCCCGCGCGAGATCGGTCCGATGACGTTTCATCGGCTTACCCACGAGGAGCTCATACAGTCCTGCCTGTTGGGCAAGGCGGCGCAGGAGAATCGGCACCGATCCAATTTCACCGTCGCCCTCGACGATCGGCCAAATCGTCATGGATCGTCCTCGAAGAGTGGGGGCGCGACCGTTTTAGGTCCGCCATCAAGGGCGTTTGAACGGAGCAACTCGCCCGCACCCATCAAGTGCTGTCGCATCGCTTCTCGAGACGACTCGGCAAGCGTCGCAACGTGCGACCTGCCATCCTCCCAGTTGACCACGCGCAGGTGATGATCGTCAATCGACTTGCTGTCCAGCAGCTCGGGGCTGTGGGTCGTCACGACGAGCTGGGTTCGCGCGGCCGCGTGCTGTAGGACCTCGAGTAGCACCCCCATCGCACCGGGGTGAAATGTGGCCTCAGGCTCCTCGATCGCTATCATTGCCGGTAAAGGCTGCTGGTACGCCGCTGCCAGCAAGCCCAATGCACGCAACGTGCCGTCGGACATGTCCGAGGCGCTGAGCTTGATTGCCCCTAGAGAACCCCACTTCTGAATGAACTGAATCAGCAACTTCGCGCCGTGCGGGACAGGACGCACATCCATGACACCCGGTACGATGGCCCCCACCAACTCGGAGATCTCTTCGAGGTCGCGCGGAGTCTCTTTCATGAGAGCCATCAGCACAGCGGCCGTATTGTCGCCGTCGGCGTGAAGTCCGACGTGCCCGTTGGCGTCTTGGGGCTCGCGGAGCTTTTGGGGATTGATCGAGTAAACGCGGATGGCCGCCAGCGCGCGGGGGACGGCGGTGAACCTGGCATCGCCCCCCACGATCGGCAGCGCCAGGGACGCGGGATTGACGATCGGGGCCAAACCGTGTTCGGTTGATTCGAAACCATCAGCGGTTCGATGAAATTGCCGTGTCGTGCCATCGAACAAGTCGATAATGCATTGTTCGCGACCCACTTCGAAGCCATTGGGCTTCGAGCGTACGATGAACGAGTACCGCGCGCCGCGGATCTCGGCGTCAAATTCCCCAAGAACGACCCCCAGTCCCAGTTGCCCGGCATGCACTCCTCGTTGGCTGCGGTATTGCACGGTTGTCACGCCGCCGCGTTTGGCGAGCACGGTGGCCAACGGCGTCGTCATCGCCTCCGACATGAACGCCAGCGCGTCGACAAGGTTACTCTTGCCCGACCCGTTTTGGCCGACAAAAAACGTTGGGTTGTCGAAATCGACCTGCTCCGACAGAAAGCTGCGATAGCGGTGCAGCAAGAGGCTCTTGATGATCGGTTGCATTCTAAAGCGGCGTTGATTCGCCGCACTCCAAATTACCTCGGCGCGGCCAGCAACATGGCGTCGATGAGCCGCTTTTCGTCGCTGTCCTTGGGGTAAAGGGCCGAAAGAGCGTTGGCCAGCCGCACGAACTCAGGCCCGCGCTCCTGCTCCGACTTGAGCAGTCGCCGCAAGGCGTTGGCCTGACCACTCGATTGTAACAGCATCGCGGCGTGGACACGATCCAGCGTCGTCGCCTCGCGCCGCGTTTCCGGCTCCTTGCCCACGGCGTCGCCGCCCGGTTTTCGCGCCCTGCCCCGGCCCTTGACCCGCGGCGCCTGCTCCGGCTCAGGGAACAAGGCCAATTGGGCGGGGCCGCTGGTCGCGGTCTCCAGCCGCCGCGCGACGGCCGTGGCCCCTTCCTCCCCGAAAAGCTGCTCCGCCCGCTCCCCGACGGGCAACAACCGCACAACCCCCTTGGCGGTCTCGACGATCCGGCCTTCCCAGTCGGGAAGGTGAATCCCCAGCGGCTGCGCGAAGCGCCGCACCACGTCGAACGGCAGGCTCAGCCCTTTCTTCTTTTTCCCTCGCGGCGCTTCGTCCTCATCATCGCCATCATCTCCCTCCGCTTCTGGGTCGGCGTGAGGGGCATCGGGGGCGTCGTCGGCCACCGCTTTCTTTCCCTTATGTTTGCTCGCCGCGGCCTGGGCATCGGTGCTTTGCAGCGTCCAGAGAAAGAGCGCCGTCAGCCGCGAGTCTTCCTCCAGCGCGCCGGCCGCGCCGTTGCGGGCTTTGGCTTCGGCGGTGCCGAGCACGTGCTCGAGGGCGGTGCGGCCGACGACTTCCCAAACGTAGGCCAGGTAGCCGCGCAGGTGCGGGTCTTTCGCCTCGGGGTCGCCGCCCAGCGGGATCTCGCGCTCCTCGGCGTCAACGACCTTCGAATAGCGGCTGTAGATTTCAAGCGCGGGGCCGATGCAGGCGAACACCAGGTCGGCGCCTCGAATGCCTTCACCTTGCAGCCGCTCCATCCAGTCGGCAACGCGCTTGGGCAGCTCGCGCAGAACGATGCCCCAGTCGCCCACGGGTGCGTCGGCCGGCCGCGGACGGCAAACGAGGTGAATGCTTGTGGCCAGGGCGGCGGATTCCTGCGACCGGAGGCGCCCCGGTCGCTCAGTTGCAATTGGCCACGACCCGGTGATCGTCCAGCCACCGCGGGTCATTCCCGACAAGAGGGCCTCCCAACCCTCTGTCGTTTTGTGCGCGAAAACCACAGAGCCAATGCCGTCGTCGGCGAGCACGCGCCTTCCCTCGGCGAAAGCCAGCGCCATTGTTTCCTCAAAGAATGCGCGATCCTTTGGTCGCCCGTTGTACTCTCTGGTCTCATCCTGGACCGCTTCGCGCCCCTTCGGCACGAGCGGGTTGGCATGGTCGAACGGATCGCGAAGGAGAGGATGCTCGGGGAGCGTTCGCTTCAGCCACACGAAAAAGAAATCCGAGAGGTCCGCGTACGGTATGGCATCATAGTACGGGGGATCGGTAAACCAAACGGATACGGCACTGCTTGGGAGCGGCGACTCGCGCGCATCGGCGCATTCGACTTGGCCGGAACGTAGAAGGGAACCCGCTTGTACCTCGACAACCTCAGCGACCCACTCAAGTGCCGCGTTGAAGTTCGACCCATAATCGCCCAACGGGGCGATTTCTATAAAGTCCCACATTATCGGCAGGGCATTTCTACCAAACGTTCCGGCAACGGCCTCAACGGTTGTACGCCACCTCACCAGCGACGACATCTGTTCCGTACAACGCCCTATAGCCAGCGCCAGTGGCTCGAACACATTTGTCGATGTCTTGGCTTCGCACGTCCGGCGCCCGAGGGTAAGGAGCGCTAGTTTCTGCCGTGCCGTAAACAAGGCACCCCAATGCAGCATCCCGTACAACTGCACTCGGAAACCCAACGTTCCATGCGGCGGAAGAGGTTCGTCGGGGATTGCGCTTAAACCGCCGGGCAGCGGATCACGTGCAATCTCTGCGAGACGTTGACGTGCGCGCTCTACAGCAGCGTAGTCGCGTACAGTGGGAGCACGGTATTTACGCCCCTGCTCTCCAGGGACAAGCGTCACGACACATAATAGGGTTGCCCCGCTTGCGCGACCGCAGTTTCCCTCGAAGACCACATCGGCCCCACCGCTTTGGTCCCGCAACTGTGCTCTCACTCGGTCCGGCCCGAGCACAATACTGCAGCATGGGCACGTCGCGTTGGCCCGGCTTACCGTCCCGTTCGGAACATCGCTGTCGTTGTTTGGCTCGAATACCTCGAACTCCAAACGTGGTGAACCTGCACTTGGTCGCACGATTTGGTATCGTAGCGCTCTCCGACGACCCAACTTCTTGGCCAACCAAAACGAACGCGCCAATGGAATCTCCGCGCCGCAGTTC
>DATLQY010001140.1:0-22251 GCA_035534975.1 Pirellulales bacterium | reverse complement strand
TAGCTGCCCACGAGCCCTGTTGCACGTGGGGGAAAGGGGGCGGTTTCTCAGCAAACTGCGCCTGCGATACAGCCACGCCCCCCTTAAGTATTATATCGAGTCGAATGTGTAATCGAGCCGGGGTGGTGAATAGGTTGGGGTAATACTTCTGACGCTCATCGGAGCGGTTGTATGACACAATCGCAAACGGACGCTCGAATACAATTTCCTTTCCAACCCGAGCCTCGTAGAACTTCTTGACGGGAACCGCTCTCCCTTGTTTCGTAATAAGTACAACGTCATGCACGCCCACCCTACCATCGGCTGAAGGCCATCCCTGAAGCTCGCCTCCGTATCGCATAAGCTGTTCAAAGTCATCCATCCAGTGTGCTTGATCCTTCGGAAATGAAAGCTTTACCTCCGCCAATACTCCTGTGGCATTCGGCAGAAGAACGCCGATATCAGGCGTAACAAATGCTTCTGATAAATCCATTTGGGGCTGGACTGTCGGTACGGCTGCCTCCGCCGGCAGAGTATGTTCGGCCGGCAATGCGGAATGTGATGATTGCGCCTCGGCCGGCGGTGCCTCACTTATGGGAGGCGACTCCGCTTCGTCAACGTTCTGTGGCGTTGGCGATCGAGGGACTAGATGTAGGCGTCTTCCCTGAAACACAACCACGTCAATCCGATCCTGACGCGCGTCGTCGTCCCATAAGTAAAAGTTCGCAAAGCCCACCATCGCGTGTATCGACGACACGTAGTCCTCGATTCGGTCTCGTAATACAATCTCACTCATTGGGGGACACGGCGAAGTTGGCAACCTCGCCCTCCGCATAGGAGTCGAAAATGTGATTGACTAGTCGTTTAATAGCTCCAATGGATCCGTAGAGCTGAGGGACGATAACGAGTTGGCAATCATCAACCACCCATATATCAAACGTGCTGCCGTCGAAGTAATCCACGACGCTCATGCACAGATACGGGTTCCCGTGCAAAACGGAAACAGAAGCCGTCCGCATGGAACGAATGGCTGCAATGAGCCTGTGATTCTCTTCTACATCCTCGAACTGAGCTTTGTCGAATGTGATGGCCAAGGGGCGTACGTCTAGATTGGTATTTTCGCGTCGCCCCCTACGAGAAAAGAGATTGAAGTTCTCGTGGTGTATCTTGCAAGCGGGCTGAATAAACCCGCGAAAGACCTGCTCAAAGTGGTAGTCGCAACGGCACTCTCCATCGCGCGCAAACGAATCACGGACTGCAGTAAAGTCAATTCGCTTTGCTTCAAATTGCAACGATTGGAACCATGCATTGTGTTCGACGAGTTGGTCGAGTGCCTCACCCAGCGCCATGCCGGGCCACTTGACGAGAGACATCACACGGCGATGCGTCCCCTCTTCTGGAAGTCGCCATCGCTCGGCAGCGCGTGTGATGATGAGTTCGGAGAACTGGTTTTCCTCTTTGAAACCTCGCAACATGCGTCTCAAGCGGGCGTGCGGAATAAATCCAACGACAATGTGCGGAAAGAGACCTCGCAGAAACGGACGCAAGCCTTTCGAGAGGAATATGCCAGCATCAAGTGTGATTGCAATGTAAACGTTTGGATAGTCCGGATGATGGTAGACAAAGAAGCGACCTTTTCCACTTTGCTCGGTGTCACCTGATTTGAAGCTGTAACGGAGTTCACAGAAATCCAGGCCGGGCCAACTCGCGAGAAGCAAGATCTTACGATGTTGCTTTGCTCGCGCGACAAATAGACTGATGGGTGAATCACCGGTGCTGAAGGGGATAGCAGTTACCTGAAGCTTGCGCGGGCGTGAGCTGAGTACCGCGTCAATCTCGGCAACGATGTTATCTCGCTGGTGCGGGGATTTATAAAATGCCTTGACGAAATCGAAACGAGCCATCGTCACGTCCCCGTATTATTCCGCAGTCGCACTCGGCCCTGCGCCTTGAAGGTTGTCGGACGATTCCGATGACGACCGTTGCGATGCGCGCACACGAGGTGCCGATTCTGACAATCGGCGGCGGCAGGTCTAGATGTTTCCGGATCAATCACGCGCTTGGAACCCTTCGCGGCGATTTGGCGAAACCATGTGTTTTAATCCTCCTCGAACACGGAGTCGGTGACTTCAACGTTCAGCAGTTCTCGAAAACGTCGCAAAAAAAGAGTGTGGCGGGCACCGTCGGTCTCGTAGGCGGCATTGCTTTGGGAGTTGGCCTTTCCGTATCAGCTTGACGCACAGGCTGGCAGGAGGCAACATCGGAATCGACCGGCCCCTTAGGTTTGATGATGAAGCCCACCGTACCAAGGCAGCGGGGGGGGCACAAGCACGCCATGCGTAATCGACATTCATCGAATACGAATGCTGCGGCAATCCCTTGATCGAAAACAGCCCGTCGTCGATGCCGGCTTGAACGTCTCGTACTTCCGGGGATTCGCGTAAATCATCGTCGGCCCAGATCGTTCCGCCGAAGACGGCCGGCACGAACATCAGTACGATCGATGCCAAGGAGCATTGCGCCCATCGCCGCTTGGGCGTCAGCACGGATACGAGCTTGGCAAGGGGCTTGGCCATACCTTCAGCATCCCGCGCCGGCGGGAGGAGGGCAAGGGCTGGACTCTTGTTGCGATGCCAGCCCAACCGCGGCTGGGCTCGGCGCAAGGCGGCGGCGGGCGAGGGCTTGGCCAGCGGCCCTTGCACCCCGGTCACGGCCCCTTCAAGGTCCTACCCCACCTTGTTGGGGCTTTTTGTTTGCGTCACGCGTGAGTGCAAAATTGCACTCTCGCCGTTGGTACCCGGCACGAGGCCCTCCATGTGCGGTCGTTTTCACGGTCCGAATGCGTAGCGGGTTCCAGGCCGTTATCGGCCGGCCACTCCTTCGCGACGGGCAATTCGCCAGTGCATGATGCCCTGTGCCGTTCAAGGGAAGCCCGCCCCGCGGCTGGATTTGCCCTCAACGAGCAAGCCGATGCAGACATGCAGGACTCGGCGAGCTGGGGGCTCGTGATCCTGTTGCCCTACGGCTGGGCTGCCTGGAGTGAGCTCGCCTGGGCAGATACAGGAAGGCCGGCGGCCAAATTTGTCACGATGACCAGCAATCGCGACACGCCTGTCGCCCCAGGCCAACGACCTCGACTTCCACGTGGTGATCGACGACGGCCTCAAACGGCGTCGATGCCAGAAAGGCGTCCCAGAAGTCGACTTGGCCCTCTCCGACGCAAAATCGGGGCCGACTTGGCCACTTTTGCCAGGGGTTGCGCCCTAACAAGGAAGCCGTCGTCTTGGCACTGCGAGGGCGCGGCGATCTAGTCAGTCGCACTCACCCGGTCCAGGAGCAGCCAACACCCTTGTCCAGGCGATCCCGTCGCTTGCTGCTGGCTCCTCGCGCGGGTGGTCGGCTCCGGGGATTCGCGGCCGCTGCCAAGCACATGATTGAGCAGGCCGGCCAGAAACCAGTCCGCTATGCGATTTGACTCCCCACTGCTTGACATATCCGGTATATCGGATATGCTGATCGCATGTTGATGAACTACGATCGTTCAGGAGCATATTCCCATGCCGACTGTTCCCCATCGCCGACGCAACGGCACTTGGTACATCTACAGTTCTTACGACGGCCGGAAAGTGGAGAAGGAATTTCCGGATTGTGGTAGCAAGTCCGAATTCTACACCGCCCTTGCCGTCGAGTTGAAGTTGCCGTCGGCCGCCCGACCAAAGGTGGTTGCCGAGGCCCTTCTCAACACGACGTGGACGGGGACGGAGTGGCTTGACGATCCACCACCCCGGCCAACCCTCGCGCGGCAGATCCGCACTGCGCGGGAAGCCGCTGGGTTGACCAAGTCCGAAGCGGCTTCCGTCGCTGGCCTTGAGTGGAAACGTTGGCATGAATACGAAACCGGCGAGGTTGAGCCAACCGCCAACAAGCTGGCGACGATTGCTCGTTCATTACGCGTTTCTGCTGATCAACTCCTGGGACTCGTTTGACTGGGACTCGTTTGACCGCCGAGTGACGTACCGAGTTTGCCAGCCACTCTGCCGCTTCAAATGTCGGCACTTCGGTGACGAACTTCCCCCCGCCACGGCGGCCGTGGTCTTAAGCGCGCAACCGGCGTCACAGCAACCGCCTTAAGCCCGCGGCTTTTCCTGGCATATCCCCTGGCACGGCACTGCTATACCGCCGAGGCACCCGCTTCGGCTTGCTAAGCCATCAGCCGGCCCCATTCGCCCGCAACCCAGCGGGCGGTTGTGTTCTTCCCACACGCCCCCCCAGACCCAAGGAGATCTTCCCGATGCTTGCTCTCGCCGAATCCCGCCCGACCACCAAGCCCGCCTGGCACGCTCCATTCCTCGACATGCTGCCCGAAATCCGCAGCCAAATCAACTTTGCTTTCCGCGGTTTCACGCCTGAAAGCCGCGAGGATGCCGTTCACGAATCCTTGGCCCTTGCTTTGGCCGCTTTCGTGCGTTTGTTCGAATTGGGCAAGTCCGACATCGCCTACCCGAGCGTGCTGGCCGACTACGCGGCGCGGCACTACCGTGCCGGCCGGCGGGTCGGTTCCCGCCTCAATCGCAACGATCTGCTTTCCGAGCGGGCCCAGAAATATCATGGAATTGTTGTCGAGCGCCTCGTTCGCCGCGATCCGAACGGTGCATGGAAGGAACGTCTGGTCGAGGACCGCGGCTTCACGCCCGCCGAGACGGCCATCGCCCGGATCGATTTCGCCGACTGGCTCAGCCGGTTGTGCCATCGCGATCGAGGCGTGGCCACGACGTTGGCCGCCGGCGAGACCGGTCGCGACACGGCCCGCACGTTCGGCATCAGCGCTGGCCGCGTCGCTCAGATCCGGTCCAAGCTACGGCGTAACTGGCAGGCGTTCCAGGGCGAGCCGTCGGACGAGGCCGGCGAGCTGGCGATGGCGGGCTGCTGATTGGGGGAAGCTCCGTGGCCCAGGCTGCCCCGTCGCCGATGAGGCGGCGGGGTGGCTTGAGTTCGGTTTCACGCCGCTTTGGAAACTCGCGGAAGGTGACCGACCTGCACCGACCTGCGACCGAATGATTCGACAAACGAGGCCAGCGTTCAATCACTCGTCAGTACCACCTGTTCGGCAATCTTCGTCTTGATCTTCTCCAAGAGTACGACCGCCTCCGCCGCTTGCCACCGAAATCCCATGCCCACCACCTGGTACTTCAGGTAATTCATCGCCATAGCTCTCTCCTCGGGGAAGCTCGCCAAGGCGTACCGCCGCGTGTGCAAGGAAACGAGGTACAAGACCCGTCGCGGCGGAACAAAACGGCAAAACGCTCTAAAAACCACACGGCTAAGTTCACTAGCGAGTGCGATGAACGGGTGTCAGCGGAATGCCTCCGAGTTCGAAATTCACGGCGCCGGGCAATGCTCCATCGAGCAAGTCAGCGACTGTCTCGCCAGACGCGAGCCCGAGATACGCGTGAAATGTGTCCAACGACTGATCGCCGGGCTCCCCGAGCCAACCGAAACCGTACCGGGCGATGCGCTCCTGGGCTGCAACTTCACTAGCGGGATCGGCGCTATTTGTAATAAGCCAGCGCCTTATGTGCTTTTGCATGTGTCGCGCAGAAAGGCCGCGATCGCAACCAGACTTGGTAATGAGGCTTTCGAGGTCTTCGTCGTCTATCGCTAAGAAATTGAGACGGAAGTTCTCGATCAGCATCCTGTTTTTGAACCAGGAATCAGGGTCGTCGTATTCGTTGGTCTTGATATTGAATGCGCGGCGAAGCGCAATCGCGCAGACGATCACGTCTCGAAAGACCTTTCGAACTTCAGGACGCGCCGGGAGCCATCGTGAGTTTCGCGAGTCTACAGTCATATCCTCTGACGCTCGCGACGTGGGCACTTCAGTGACGGAGGGCGCGGCAGACGGGATGATCGGGGGCGTGTGCATTCTCGTGCTGACTATTCCAATCAACGCGCCCGCGAAAAACGTGCCTAGTATCCCACAGACGTTCAGATTCATGGGTCATCTCCAACGCGGAATTGTGCTCGCCCATACGCACTGCATCGGGCGTGTAGCCGGTCGCGTAAGTGATCATGGTCACGAGTGGGGCGCACCGTACGCCGATACCTACATCAACTATAGTCCATATCTCGGCGCGGACCAGTAATCTCCCGGAAGCCAGGTGCCCGGCACCTCGTCCCGCAGGGGGTGGTTGTGGCCTGCGCGACTTCGCAATCGTGGCCGTCGCGTGGACGACACTCGATTGCGCGCCATGCTTGGGTTAATCGCGGGACGGACGGCGCGGCGTATTTGCCAAACTCTCCAAGCATCGAAAACGCACTGCGCCGCACGTCGGCATCCTGGTCTTCAAGCCGGGCGATACTCGGCCCGCCCGCCCCACGGCTTGGCACCCGGCTCCAAACGGGCGTCAAGCTGCTCGTCGTGGTCGAGGGTCAGCACGATGTGACCTTCCTCCGCGGCATCAGCCGCATCCTGCATACCGACGACCCCATGCTGCCCGACCTGGGCAAGCTGGAGCGTGCCGGCGCCCTGGTCATGCTGCCGGTCGGCGGCGGCGACCTCCTGGCCTGGGCCGCCCGGATGGCGGCCCTCGGGCTGCCCGAGTTCCACCTGCTGGACCGCGAGATGCCGCCGGCGACCGAGCGAAGGCAGCAGGCGGCCGAGATCGTCAACCAGCGGCCCAACTGCCGGGCCAAACGCCTGACGATTCCGCGCGGCGTTCACGGCGGCCGACCATGGGGCCAACGGCTGGTGGTGGCGTTCGTTTGCGAAGTCGAGGTGGGTCAACGACTAGAAGTAAACGCCAGTTGCGCCGGGCTCACGGCCCGGCGAAGCCGGCAGAGCGGCCACGGAGCCTGACTTCAAATCCGCCACGTGCGACGGATTTGAACGCGACGGTTCAACAGAATCGTCGGCCGGCCTGCCGGCTTTGAGTAGCTCGGCCTGTGGCTAGTTGGCGCGAGGAGGGGGGGCCTGACCCTTACGGCTTGCCCGTTGCGACCACTTCCTGGCCCAGCGCATGCGGACCTTGGCCAGGTGCGCCACGGCCGGTCATGGAAGACGACATCGGCGAGCGACGACGCGGCGACTGACCTTCAGTGGCTCGAACGCTGGGCTTCCGCGTCGTCAGGCGCAGAGTTTCGGGCCGCGAGGTAATCACTTATACTGCTCGTCTGCGAGAACTGCAGCTGCTTCGCGTGTTCACCGTGATCGGAGATGGGCCATGCGCCGACCTAATGTTCAGTTTTCGCTCCGCTGGATGCTTGCCGTGATCGCATTCATGAGTGTGTTGGGGTCACACGTCTTTACGTCTCGGAAGCTGAAAACTGCGGAGGACACGATTCGTCGAATGGCGAGCGACGTTGGCCTTCTTGTGGTCTCCGGCCAAAACCGGCTGAACGTCGTCACGGTTCCGAACTTTGACGGCATGACCTGGCGTTGGCGGATGTACGTCCCATCGGGGGCGAGCTACCGGCTACACATCGCCAGTGAACAAATTCCAACCTCCGGTTTTGCGGCGAGCGCTCGCCGCTCGGAGCTTGGACCGGGTGAATACATTGTTACAGCGGCGCTGCGCGGCGACGATCAGGGGGGCTGGACGCTGAAGATCGCCCAACGAGGCAGCATGTTGGGCTTGCGTGTTTCGGAAGAGCACACCGGGTGGCTCAAGAAGAGTCCGGTTCATTTTTCGACCAAACAGGCAGGGAGCGACGGCACGGAGGTTGCACCTGACGGCGCGCCATTCCTTTTATTGCGTGTCAACGCCACACAGGGGCTACCGGGCGGCGGCTCTGTTCCAAATCCACCTGGCGTCCTGACCGACGGTATCATGCTTTGGGTCGACGAGCAACCTATCACGGCTCCATAGGGCAGTCCACAATTTAAGCCCCATATTCCAGCCTATCGCGCGTGTAATCCTCTCCGCACCTTCCCTCGCGCAGGCGAATCTTGCCAGCACGCAAAGTTGCCGTGGCAGGCCAGTTTACGCCACCGGCTCGCCTGCGTCGGGGGCGGGCAGGTTGAAATCTCGCCTCCGTAGCCGGCCGGCTCGTTGCTATTGAGCCGCTGGGTCAAGCGGGGTGTCCTTGATTCTTTGCACCAGCTTCGGCGCCAGGTCGTACGCAACGGAGCCGCCTGCGTTCCTTTCCATGTACCGCACGGCGACCTGCCGTTCGGAAGCAAACCTCGCCAACGCGAACGCGGCGCAATAACGGCTATGAAAGTCAAGCAGGGGGGCCGTGGTCACCATGCGGCGTAGCTCGGGCACTAATGGCGCCGCTCGCGGACCAAGATCCCACACTGTTTCCGCGAGCTTCATGAATTCGTGATGTCCGCCTCCGTTGCACTGTTGGGATCGCCGAACGCAAAACGCCAACGAATTCTTCAAGCACTGAACTAGCGATGGGTGGTCCCGGTCGATTCTGGCAAGGGAAATAGTGACCTCGTCGCTGACATCCTGGTTAACGGAATTGGCAAACCTGAGTATCGCCGGGACCGCACTACGTGAGCCTGGCCCAATGCCACCCAATGCCCGGATGACCGTGACCTGGTCGCTGAAACTGCCGCGTTTCCGCATTTCTTCGAGCAACCGCACGAGCTTGGGGACCGCCGCATGGGCTTGCGGACCGATCTGGCCTAGCGCTTCGATGACACTCTCACGCACTTCGTAAAGTAATCCGTTGTCACTGAACGAGCCATGCCACCGCTCGTCGTCGTCGAGTAATTCGACCAAGGCAGGTATCGAGGCGTTGGCCTCCGCGCCAATTTTTCCCAGCGCCGCGGCGGCACCAGCCCGGGACCTTGGGTCGCGGTCTTGCAATTCGTCAATCAGTTCAGGGACCACCAGTTCAGGGGCCGTAGCCAAGCCGATGCTAGGAAGGCCCCAACCGCCCATTCTTTGACTCAATCGTTCAAGCCGTTCATCTGGTATTCCCGCGATAGGTCCGATTGCGGGGGCGGCTGCCGGGCCCATCCTCGCAAGGGTGGCCCACGCGTGCATCACCAACCAGTCGTCGTCGCACGTGACGAACTCAATCAGCGTCGGTAGTATTTGGTCCGGCGGCTCGCCACATGCAAAAAGGATTGCCGCCGCCGCCAACCGCTTGCGCGGACGGCCGCCAGTCAGGTCGGCCATCAGTTGGGCTCGGGACGGCTCGTCCAAGACGGCAATGATTTCCAACGTCCTGTTTGTCGCAATTCGTAATAAATCATCGTTGGAATCAATGAACTGAAGTAAATAGGGTACTGCCGGCGCCGCGTCTTTACCAATTTTCCCCAGCGTCCCGATCGCACTTTCGCGAAGGGAGCGGCCCCCATGGTCCAGGACGGCCACCAAAACCGGCACTGACGAACGGGCAAGCGGGCCGAGCCATCCCAAGACATCCGCGGCGTTCGGTCGAAACTCCGGATCGGAAAGTGCCCGCGCTTGCTCCAGTGCCCACTCCAACGCGGAAACGGCTGCGGGTCCAATGTGTTTGTGCGCATCCGCCGCCGCATCCGACGAATCGGGATCGGCCAGCTCCAGCGCCCTTTCCAAAACTGCAACGGTCGCCCGTCCAATGCATTCAAGCGTGGCGGCGACCGCATCGCTAATATCCTGCCACGGATCCGGCTCCGCCAGCGTTTGCTCCAGCGCACGCTCCAAGGCTAGGACTGCCGCGGGTCCAATCTTTTCGAGCGCATGGGCGGCCGCAAGCGTAACGTCCCGCGAAGGGTCTCCGAGAGCGACGACCAATTCATTCGACGCACTGGCCGCGATTGGCCCGAGGGTTGCAAGGCACTCAGCGGCCATGCGGCGAGGAGCTTCGTCCTTGGCACGCAACGATCGCGTGAGGACAACAAGGAATTGCGAATCGTCGGGATCGACGGCGCCCAATGCTGCGGCCATCACCACCCTGACCTCGGGGTCGGGATCGTACAACAATTCGCGCAATGCGGCAGCAGCTTGCTTGGCCGACGATCCAAGCCGCCGAAGCTGTTTCGACGCTGCGGCCCTGACCTCCGGTCGCTCGTGCCTCAATCGGACGATCAAGGCCGGCGCCACATTCGATGTGGGTAGAGAAACATGCTCCAGCGCGTCGGCCGCCGCTTTCCGTGACGAATCGTCATCGACCGCCAAAGAGTCCAATAACAAAGGGACTACGACCGACGCCTGATCGGGCCCCAGGGCCGAAAAGAACTCAGAAGCCACTCGGTCACTGTGAAAGAAACCCGGATAGTCCTTCACCGCGGCATCCAGCAAGATAGGCACGACTTCCGTCGGATCACCGCCGGCCCACAACATACCCTCCGCTGTATCCAGCCTGACATGGATTGAAGGGTCCGCGAGGAACGGCGCGAGTAAGTCGCCTCGACCGCTGACACGCGACAGAGCCCAGGCGGCCTCCGAGCGGACCCACGCACTGTTGTCACCCATCGCAAGCAGCAGCGATTTTGCCGCTGAGCGGGCCTCGCTTCCCAAGTTCCCGAGGCTCTTGGCGGCGTGGGCGCGAACATCTTTACTGGGGTCGCGCAGTTGCCGCTCCAGGCGCCGGACGGGATTAACGTAGTCTCCAAGCAACAAACAGAAGACCGTTACAGCGATAAACATCGTAAGCAGACGGAACTGAAACCAACGCCGCTTGGGAGTGATCAGCGACACGAGCTTGGCAAAGCGTTGGGCCATACCGCAAGCATCCCGCGCCGGCGCGTACCGAGCAAGCCTGTTGACCGGCGAATCCGCCGCGGTCCCCCGAATTCCACGGGCTCACCGGCAACTCTGCGGCATCGTCTGCTTGATTACCGGCAGTCCCTTCACGGAGCATCCCCATGCCCACCAACCTTTTCCTGAACCACCTCCGCACCCGCCTGCTCGGCCCGCCCGCTCCACGACCTGGCACCCGGCTCCAGACCAGCGTCAAGCTGATCGTGGTCGTCGAGGGTCAGCACGACGTGACCTTTCTCCGCGGCATCAGCCGTATCCTCCACGCCGACGACCCCATGCTGCCCGACCTGGGCAAGCTGGAGCGTGCCGGCGCCCTGGTCATGCTGCCGGTCGGCGGCGGCGACCTCCTGGCCTGGGCCGCTCGGATGGCGGCTTTCAGGCTGCCCGAGTTCCACTTGCTGGACCGCGAGATGCCGCCGGCGACCGAGCGAAGGCAGCAGGCCGTCGAGATCGTCAACCAGCGTCCCAACTGCCGTGCCCACTTGACGCTAAAACGGGCTCTCGAAAACTACTTGCATCCTCGCGCCGTGCAGGAGGTCAGCAGCCTTGATCTGACCTTCGGCGACGAGGAGGACGTGGCGGACCTGGTCGCCAGGTTGTGCTTCGAGCGGCAGGACCACGAGGTGCCATAGGAAGATCTGCCGGGCCGGGCCAAGAAACGTTGCCGCGAGACGGCAAAGCGCTGGCTCAATCGGCAGGCTGTCGAGCTGATGACGCCGGGGAGGCTGGACGAGCGTGATCCGGATGGGGAGGTGTGGGGGTGGATGGAGGCGATCGGGGGGATGGTGGGAGGCTGATCCCCAAGGGCGTTTAGTGGCCCCTGACGCTGGTCTTTGGGAGCTCTGGCGGGTATCCGGCGGCGCGGCGTCGAAGGCTGTCGAGTAAAGTCATTGCCGCACGAACGCACGAAGGTCGGGTTCAGGGGTCGTTGCCGTGCCACGGAGCTTCTACTTCGTACTTGACCTCGAATTCCTCGTAAGCAGCGTCGATGACAATTCCGGGATGAGACTGCCGCAACGCCGCCAGCGCTCGACGCAAACCATCGAACTCGCCGGACAACACAACCAATTCGCTCCCATCATCGAGCGTAAACACAGTCGTGGTGCCGGCAAGGTCGGTTCCGTTATCCTCTTCGCTCTCGCCCGTATACCATTCGCCGGGGCAGACGTGCAGCGCTTTCAGGCGCTTCAGCCCAATCAGCGCTTCAAACCCTGTCGAGGTGGCGACGTCTTCATTGATCGCCAGTTCTTCCAGCGAGTCCATCGGCGCCAACTTCGCCAAACCTTCGGCGCTGACCGTGGTCCAACTCAGATCAAGGGACTTGAGGCGTGGGAACCCGGCTAGCCTGTCAAGATACTCGTCGCCGAGCTCCCATTCATGCAAGTTGAGGAATTCGAGCCGTGGCAAAGGCGGCAGACGCGCAAGGGTGCGCGGTTCGTCACGTTTCTCGTGCTCGTTGCCCGCGGCCTCGCGGACTGCGGCCTGATCCGCGTCCCAGCGTTCGCGATTTGCAAAAGGAATGACCGATAGCTTGAGCCGTTTCAATCTCGTCAACTTATCCAGGCAGGAAAGATCGTCGATGTTCTCTTCCCATATGTGGATGCCAAGCAGCTCGATTTGCGTTAGCTTGCCGACCGCGGTCATGCATTCGTGAAAGTCGTACGTCGAAATGTGCCCGTACACTCTCTCGCACTCCACGTTCAACATGCGCAGTTGGCGCATGCTGCCGAGTGCTTCGCCCATGGCACGACTGAACACACCGAGTTGGGGCCGGCCCCCCGCATAGCTGAAAGAAGACGCCATGTCAAGGAAACGCAAGTCCGGCAATGGTGCTAATCGCTTGAACAGATCCTCAATGTCAGCGTCGGCTGCCTCCACACTGGCACCGACGATGGATCGCCGCAAGCGATCGGCCCCGACGAGATCGAGCCACTTCGGTCCCCAGCGCTCAACATGATAGAAGTAGTGAGAGTTAGCGAAGGATTCTTCGCCGCCGAGAAGATCGATCAGCGCGTCCTGCTTCTCGGCCCGGTTGCGTGCGTTGGCTAACCATGCGCAGCCGACGGCCACCAGCCCCACCGCGGCCAGCATTGTTTTGAGGCTCCAACGAAACCGTGGCCGATAGCGGCGCACTAGCCATTCCCACGTCAGCCCGGTCACGGCCAAGACCAGAAACCAGGCCAGTAGATCACTGACCAACCCCGGCGCGCTGTACTCCCAGCTTTCAGCTCTGATAACGGTTGCCATAACTCCGTACCCTGGTAAGTGGCCGTACCAGATCAGCGGCCAGCCGTAATATTCTCCCTGCATTGAATCTGCATCTGGCTCAAAACCGCTCAGGTTGGCGAGCACGGTCGGAACCGCGACCAGCGCTAAAGGAATGAGCGTACTAACGTGTGGCCTCCCGCGGAACCTCTGCGGATATCGGCGTAGCAGCCATTGGCAGACTACCGCCGTGCTCGCCAACATCGCGAGCCACATCGCTACATTGCCGATAAGGCAGGGCTCACTTATGCGCGAAACGGTCCATTTAGGCGCCTCCGCCTCGTTGCCGCTGATCCGCCAATACCAGGCGAGTGGCCAGCCGAATGGGCATTCCGCGCGTTCGGTGACGAGATCGGTTTTCCTGAGGAAATCAACCGTGGCTCCTGCCGATGACAAATTGGCCACGGCGATACCCGTTCCGACGACGATCAACACGATGAGCGTCAAGACTCGGGGGCGATAGCGTGAGAACGCTCCAGCCAGCGGACGCATAATCGTTTCCTCGCCCACGTGTGGTACGACGACACATCGGACCTCAACCGATTGTAACGCGCCCGCGGGGCACCCGGCCATATCCGGCAAAAAAGTGTTGCACCGATCCGCAGCCCACACCTGGCGTCAGGTCCGCCCGCGTCCCGGCCCACCACCATTTCAATCCAAGGAGGCCATTATGCCCCTGAAACTCAGCGTCGGACTCTCGAAAAAGGTCGGCTTACCCGACTACTCGTCGATCGGTGCAAGCTGCCACGTCGAGCTCGAACTGCTGGACTGCGGCCCCAACGGCTTCCAGGCCGAGGCCCAGCGGGCCTTCGCCGCCTGCCGCCAAGCCGTGGATGACGAGCTGGCCCACCATCGCACCAATGGCGGCGACGAGGAGCCCAAACACATCCTTGCGCCAAAAAACGGCAACGGCCGTAGCCCGACCAACGGCAGCGGCAGCCAGCCCACCGGCAGCCCCGCCCACCGGGCCTCCGGCAAGCAGCTCAGCTACATCGAGCAGCTCGCCGGCGAGATCCGCGACCTGGGAGCCCGGCGGCTGGAAGGGCTGGCCAAGCAGATGTTCAACAAGCCCCTGGCCGATCTGTCGAGCCTCGACGCGAGCACGATGATCGACACGCTGAAGCAGGTCAAGGCGGGCAAAATCGACCTCGACGCCGGTACAAAGGGAGCCGCCGCATGAGCCTTGCACTTTTCGATCGCGGCGCGGTGGTGGACCAGTCGGCCGACGTCCGGGCCTACGTTTCGCCCAGCCGACTGAACCTTTGGCTCAAGTGCCCGCTGGCCTACCGGCTCAAGTACATCGATGGAATCCGGGAGCCGACGACGCCGGCCCTGTTTCTGGGCAAGGCCGTGCATGCCTCGTTGGAAAACTTCTATCGGCACAGGCACGTGGGCATTGCGGTCACGGGCGAAGAGCTGGCCCGCCGACTGCTCGAATCCTGGGGCGAACTGGTCGACGCCGAGCACATGGTTTTCGAGTCGGTCGCCGAAGAGCAAACCTGCCAGCAACAGGCGATCGACCTGGTGGCAGCTTATCTGCGCTCAGTTCCAACCGCAGAGCCCAAGCCACTGGCCGTCGAGGTGTCGGTCGAGGCCCCGCTGGTCGATCCGGCGACGGGCGAGGACCTGGGGATTCCGCTGCTCGGCATCATGGACCTGGTTCTCGACGAGGAAGCCGGCCCGCTGATCGCCGACTTCAAGACGGCCGCCCGGAGCAGCGATCTGCACGAGATCACCGGAGACAAGCCGGTGGCACACGATGGGGATCCCGTTGACGAAAGTCCCCGTCTCCGAACCGGCGTCGGCCAACCAGCAGTCGCCGTTCCGGTCCTTGATGCACACCACTACCGCGTGACGGGGATGCACCCCTTCTCCAGGCAGCACGATGTCCCGGCCAGGTCGCGAATTGTCGAGACCCATACGAACTGCGCCTTGCCCTGCTTGTATTGGCACGATTTGACCATCGCCGCGATTGATGGTAAGCGGTGAAACGCCAGTGCGGGCCCTTCGACCATTCGGGCCCTCACGTGCCAACCGACGCAGGAACACTCACCGGGCAAGGCAATCGAGTCGGAAACGCCATCGAATTCCAGTCGCCCTTCTGTCGGTAGAAGTCGCACCCGCAAGGGATGCATGGCCTCGCCAAGCTCAATTCTTTGCCAGCCCTCCCAATTCGGTGGCCCGGACTCGTCACGTTCAACTGGTTTCCCGCCGCCATCCGCTCGAATGCAAAATAATCGTAGCGTTGGTTCCCAGGCACGGTTCCCAACGTCGAGTGCATCCCGCAACTCAGGAACCCAGTCGAGCCAAACTACCGCCGAGGATACCCGAGCCTGAAGCCGTTTGCAAGAAAGGCCGGCAACAGCGCCATGACTTGGCCTGGCAATGGCGCAACGCCGATGCGGAAGAACGCCGTGAAGGCCGCCTTACGCGAGGACGCCCTTGGCCACGACCTCCGCCAGGTCCGTGAGCCGGAAGTCCCGGCCGCTGTAGCGATCGGTCAGCTTCTCGCGGTCGAAACCGAGCAGGTAGAGCATTGTCGCATGGAGATCGTTGATGTGCATTTTGTCCTGGACGGCTGCGATCCCGTGCTCGTCGGTGGCCCCGTCCCGTTGGCCGCCCTTGACGCCGCCACCCGCCATCCACATCGAGAAGCCCGCGGCTTTGTGGTCGCGCCCGTTGTTCCCCTGGGCGCCCGGCGTCCGTCGAAATTCGCCGCGCCCCGACCGATAGCCGGGGATTCCGCCCAGAAAATGATCCGCCAGTCGATCCCAGGACACCGCCTGGAGGCCCCAGGACGTTCTGCGAGGGGCCGCGCACACTCCACCACAATTCCCGCGACTCGTGCATTAGCTCTCCGTATTCGCGGGTGAAGAGCCGGCAGGCGGCCATCCAGGTCTCGCGGTTTGGCCAGGAATTGCACGCCTCGTTCATCGTCGGTTTCCCGTTGCTTGCCAGTGGAGGCGGCCATTGTACCGGTAAATGCGGCGGCCGGAAACTGCGTCGACATGCCCGCTCGGTCTCTACCCGCTGAACGGCCATCGTCGCGGGCCGGATGCAAGGCGGCTTGGCCTCACGGACCGCCGGCGATCGGCCCCGCCGCCTTCAATGCGTCGGTCGATGTGACCGAGGGTACATGTTGCAGGTCGATGTCGCCCTTTGTCCGTCGTCCCAGTTTCGCGATGCGTTGCAGTTGACAACGTACCACGGACAAATCATCGCACTTCGACTCTGGTTAGGATCTGCTGGAATCTTGGCTGTGCGGAGAGCGTCGCCAGGTCGGGATCGGTGCGGATCACGTAGGGGTCGTGAAAATCGTCGGGCAAGGCGCGGTCCAGAGCGTCTAACGCATTGTTGGTGTCGCTGGCTCGTTCGTCGGCCGACAAGCCTTTCCCGGCGCAGACGGCGAAGATGCGCGCGGCTTGAAGCTGGACCGAGGGACGGTCGCCCGCCTCGTCAAGAGCGCTGATGGCTTGCGCGTCGGCTTCGGTGGTCTGGCCGCTGTGCGCCAGCACGCGCGCGCACGCGAGCCGCCACGCGACGTTCTTGGGATCAGTTTCAGCCAGCTTGGCGCGCAGAGCCTTGGCCGCTTCGTACTGCCTTTTCGCTTCCGCGTCGTCGTGGCGGCGCTCGGCAACCGCAGCCAGGCGCTCCAGGGCGTCCGCCAATTGCGGCTTGCGCGACATGTCGATCGGCGCGTGCGCGACAACGGCCTGGATGTATTCCAAAGACTTCTGATATGAACCAGACGCCGCGTCGACCATGCCCGATCGGAGCTGGGCGTCGCCGTAATCCCCGTAAACCTGGGCCAGATCCGCTTTGAAATCGAAGCTGTTGGGAAATTGGCCGTCGAGATCATGACATATCTTGAGCGCCTCGCCGTAGTGCCGCTCGGTGCCGGCACTATCGCCCAAGTGGGCACCAACGCTCCCCAGCCAGAGATGCACCTCCGATATGAGACTGCGGATGGAAACAGTATTGGCAGGGTCGCGCGGCAGCCAGGCCTGGCGATGCGCCAGCGCCGCCTCGAAGTGTTGTTTGGCCTCGGCTGGATGACCGAGGCGCAGTTCGGCCCTGCCGACATAAAGCTCGTGGATCGCCAGGATGCGGTCGTTGTCGTTGGCAGAGAACGGATTTTTCCGGGGATGGTCGGCGGCCTGTTGCTGCAAATCGCGGCCTTCGAGAAGATACCGGCGCGCCTGGCGCGGGTCGTCGAGGGAATCGAGGTAGATCTTGCCGATTTTATGCGCCGTGACGCCGAAATTCCCCCGCGCCTTGTCCTCGCCCACGTCATCCTCGAGGATCTTTTTCATGCGATCGTAACCGCGCTGAAAGTAGCTCAGTGCTACCTTGATGCGGCCGAGATTGAGCTCACCTTCGCCCAGGACGTCCCAGTAATTGACCTTGGTCACGCCCGCGGGATTCACGTCCGTTAGATCCGCTTCAAGTTTTTGCGTCGCTGCCTTCAGCAGTAGAAAGACATCCTCGCCACGTTGTTGGCGCTCGAGAAGGTCCTTGAAAATCTTGATCGTCTCAAGGTTTTGATTTGTGACCACCTCAAAGGCGGTTTGCTTTTCCGTTTGCGCCTCCTCCTGAGCTTTTTCCTTCGCGAGCGTCTCCGCCTTGGCGTACGTCTCAACCGCATTGAGCGCTTTGTTGAGCCGCAGGAGCAATACCGAGGCAGTTACAGCCCATGCCATTACCACGACCGCGACCGCCGCGCACAAGCCCGCAACAATGGGGTTGCGTCGGCACCAGCGCCAGTATCGCTCGACGTGTCCGACCGGTCGCGCGTAAATCGGTTCGCCGCGTAGAAACCGGTGCAGCTCGTCGGCCAGGTCGCGGGCCGTCGCATAGCGGCGATCTGGTGATTTTTCCAAGCATTTCAGACACACCGTCTCCAAATCGCGCGGCATGTTCGCGTCAAGTTTGCGGGGGCTGGGCGGCTCGTCGTGAATGATCGACATGGTTAGCATCCGCGAGTTGCCGCGAAATGGCAGCGCACCGGTTAACAGCTCGAACAGAATTGTGCCCAGCGAATAGATATCGCTGCGGGCATCGGCTCGGTGTGCTTCGCCGCGCGCTTGCTCAGGCGACATGTAGGCCGGCGTCCCCAGAATGCGCCCGTCGACGGTCATCGTGATTTCGCCCGCATCTCGCTTGGCTAGGCCAAAGTCCATCAGATGCGGCTGGCCGTCTACGTCGATCATGATATTTGAGGGCTTCAAATCGCGGTGGACGATGCCGGCCTGGTGACCATGGTGCAAGGCGTCGGCGATCGCGACACAGAGCTGCGCGACTTCGCGCGGCGAAAGCCGGCCGGCCGTCAGCCGATCGGCCAGCGTGACCCCGCGCACCAGGTCGCTGACGATATAGACCGTATCGCCTTCGCGGCCAACCTCATGGACGCTGACGATATTTGGATGGTGAAGTTGCGCCGCGGCCCGCGCTTCGCGCAGGAACATATCCACGTCGTCGCGAGTAAGTTGTTCCTGCCGCGGAATTTTTATCGCCACGGTGCGGTCGAGCTCGGTATCGCGCGCCATCCACACGCTGCCGAACTGCCCCATGCCCAACCGTTCAACGAGCTCAAAATGCGCGATCGTCCGCACTTCGCCCGCGTGATAGCTGGCGGTTTGATCGCCCAGCAAACTGAAGTGGCTGCCGCACGACGGGCAATCAATATGCTCCAGCCCCGCGTTATCAACCAGTTCCACCGGTTGATGGCAATGAGGACAGCGGACGTGCATCGAACGCTCCAAACGTCTCCGCGGAACACGGGCCAGAAATCATGATTATGTCCCTTTGGCGCGCCGATTCAAGCCTCGGTCCGACACGCCGACGCGCGCCGGGCGACGTACAACGCTCCGGCTTTGCGAAATCCACTGGCCACCGCCCCCGCCAAGTCTGTCATCGTCGGTCTATGGTTGCTTCCAAGGAGGCAGCCGTTCTACCGGCCGATGGGCCGGCCCGAAACTGCGTCGGCCGGCGCCGGCCGCTCTTTCGCGAGGCGGAAAGGCGCCGGCCTGGACGTGCCCGAAGGCTGAGCACGCTGGGCATTGGTGGTTGGCTCTTAGCAAAATCCGATGACAAGCGTGAACATGGTGGCCAACGCAATCAGGGCACCGCATGCGCCGGCAATAACTGGCGTTCGCCTTCCGGTAAACGTGCCCCATGAAATTGTGAAGAAGGCCGCGCTTGTCGAGCCAGCCCACCCAATCCCGACGATGCTGCCGAGGCTCCAGGTGGCGCGCTGCACCGCAACGTTGAGCAGGAATAGAAACAATACGGCAATTAGGACGCACGAAATTGCCAGGCCAGGATTTGGCCTGTCGCGCAATGATCGAACACTCGGCCCGAAAACGTCGCGCGGTGACCGATATGGGTTTTCGTCCATCGCGCAATTCTAGCATCGCCAGCGGTGGTGGCGAAATCCCGCGGTAAGTATCGTGGCCTTTTTCACCGTCGAGATAGCAAGCTGCCTCCGACCAGAACACCTTGAAAAAGGTGCCGTTTCTTACCGCACCTGGGCCAACGTCGGCGCGCCCAGTCGGGGACTTCCCATGTCTTGGGCGCAGGATGTGGTGGCCGGAAACCGCGTTTGCCCCCACCGGCGGGGCCTTGGGGGCCAGTTGCGGGCGCCGAATTGACATTAGACCGATTTCGCCATCGCCGCCGGCCGTAACGACCTCGAAAAGCTCGCCAAGTTGGTGGTTGCTACCTTCATTTAGCATGCTTTGCCAGGTCACGCGGGACGGCTGTTTTTTCCAAAAGTCAGGACGGGGACTTGTTCCAGCCGCTGGGCCGACCACGGCAACTCGCGATCGCGGCTGACTGGCGCCCTGTTATACTCACCGGCTGAAGTTGCTTACCGGGCCTTGATATGCTGACAGGCCGGTCAGGCGAATCACCAATCGGCGGGCTTGGAGGTGTCCTATGCGTATCGAAAGGCGAGCGCTGGTCGCGGTCGCCGCGGTGCTGGTCGGCGCTGTTTGCGTTGCGTGTTACCAGGCGGGCTACGAACGTGGCCAGCATGGCAAGGCGTTTGAGGTTGCGGGATTTATTCCGAATGCGGCGGCCGACGACGACAAGCCGAACAATGAGTTGGAGGAGAAAGCGGAGCGGCAACGGGTCATCGCCTGCGGACTGACTGAAGCCGAAGCCGACTGTTGGGTACTCGTCAGCAAGTCAGCGGCGAAGTTCTTCGAGCTTCCCAAGCTCCACCCAATGGATGACCACGAGGTGGCCCATGCGACTCATATCGTCCAGAGTAAGTTGCTCAGCCGGCCGACGTACCGCAAATACATGGAGCTTCTCAAGAACCAACAGGAGTAACGATGTGTATTGTGTCCCTTGGCCACCGCCCCCGCCAACTCCGTCATCGCCGGTCTCCGGTTGCTTGGCAGGCGGTGGTTGCTACCATCATTTAGCATGCTTTGCCGGTCGCACGAAGCCTCCGTTTTTTCCAAAAGGCAGGACGGGAACGCGCTGGGCCGACCACGGCAACGTTGCTCAACGGTCGATCTATTGCTGGCCGTCGTCGGGCCCAGCGCGGGCACGTGCAGCCTCCGCCTCGGCGCGGGCCAATGCCTCGGCCACCATTGAGGACCGCGCCCGCATTTCGGAAGCTTCGGCCCTTTCCCGTTCCTCTTGGGCCTGCCGCAGTGCCCGCTTGGTCGCCAGTCGCTGAACGGCCATGCCGCCGAAGAAAGCGGCGGCCAGGAGGATCAGCACGAAAATGGTCTTCAAGCTGTACCGGAAAGGGCGGGGCATTGTACTAGTGCCGCAACTCGGAAACGGGGTTTCATGAATTCAAGAGTTTGTGTATTTCTCCCAAATCTCGATGGTGAGGTTGGGAGGGGAGCCAATGCCAGGGACGGCAGCGAAGGTCAGGTTGAGTGAGAAACAGTTGGCCGTGCTGGAGGAACTCAGTCGTTCGCGGACGGTGGCGCGGGGGATTGTGCAGCGAGCGTCGATCATCTTGCTGGGGTTTCAGGGGCTGCTGAACCAGGAGATTGCGGGGGAGGTGGGGCTGAACCGGCAGCAGGTCGGTGTCTGGCGACAACGGTGGCGCGAGGCTTGGGAAGCGCTGTGCGTCTGGGAATGCAACGAGCCACATCGCCTGCGCGAGGGGATCCTCGAAGTGCTGTCCGACGCGCCGCGGCCGGGGTCTCCGGGGACGTTCACCGCCGAGCAGGTGGCGGCGATCCTGGCCGTGGCATGCGAGTCGCCGAAGTTGTCGAATCGTCCGATCAACCGCTGGACGCACAGGGAACTGCGCGACGAGGTGCAGCAGCGAGGAGTCGTCAAGAGCATCTCGATCGCGCAGGTGGGCCGCTACTTGCTGCAGGCGGCGCTGCAACCACAGCGCTCGAAGATGTGGCTGAACACGACGGAAAAGAACGCCGACAAATTCGAGCGTGAAGCCGCCACGGTCTGCCAGACATATCTCGATGCTCCTCGCCAGGCGGCCGACAACGGAACTCACACGGTGAGCGTGGACGAGGCCACATCGCTGCAAGCCATCGAACGCAACGCCCCCGACAAGCCCGCTCGACCCGGCAGCGTGACTAAACAGGAGTTCGAATACACGCGTCATGGCACCACCACGCTGACCGCCGGCCTGGACGTGGTTACCGGCCAGGTCGTCTCCCCCACGCTGGAGGCGACCCGCACCGAACCCGAGTTCGTCGCACACATCGCGCGCACCGTCGACCTCGATCCCACAGGCGAATGGACTTTCATCGTCGACAATTTAAACACACATGCTTCGGAAAGCCTCGTCATCTGGGTCGCCGAACAGTGCGGCCTGTCCAACCCGTTGGGAAAAAAAACGTGCGCGGCATCCTGGAATCGATGACCACCCGGCGGGAGTTCCTCTCGGACGCCCGCCACCGCATTCGTTTCGTCTACCTGCCGAAGCACAGTTCGTGGCTCAACCAGATTGAAATCTTCTTCGGCATCCTCCAACGCAAGTGCCTCTGCGGCGGCAACTTCACCTCGGTGCCCGAACTCGAGACCCAACTCCGACAATTCATCACCTACTACAACTCCACGATGGCCCACCCATTCAACTGGACCTACACCGGAAAACCTCTCCAAAAAAACCGCCGAGCCCAATTCGTCCTGTTTTGCGTCAGCCGGAAGGCGAGTTTTCCTGAGCTAAGGTTAGCTTAACCCACGAATGGGAGGAAAACCAATGCGAAAAGCACGCAAGCAGTACACGCCGACGGAGAAAGTCGCGATCCTGAGACGGCACCTCGTCGATGACGTGCCCGTTTCGGACCTCTGCGATGAGTACAGCCTT